>JANPIY010000708.1:0-7409 GCA_031425255.1 Planctomycetota bacterium | reverse complement strand
AGGGTCGCGCCGACGACCTTGAGGCTGGCCAGGATCCCTGGGACCATCGCCAGCTCATGGCTGGTGGCGCGGGTCATCCCACCCGCTGCATCGTAGGACGCCGCCCAAGCCGGCTGGTGATGATCGCGTGCATAGGCGTTGGCCTTGCGCGCCAGATCCTCCAGCAGGAACGACAGCAGCAGCGGCAGCACCAGCACCCACGCCACCACCACCGCGGCGACCGCCAAGCCGATGGCCACCAGGGCATAGATCCACCACCACCAACCGGTGATCTCCGCCGCCGGCCACAGGCCCCAGGCCACCCCGATGCCCAGGCCGACGAATGCCGCCAGGGTCAATAACATGCCGAGGATCGGCCGCACCCACCAGCTCGGTGAACGCAGGAACAACCAGACCCCGCGCAACGGCCACAACACCTCGTCCATGGGCGGGAGCATGGGCCCAGCCGCTGCCTGGCAATCCGCGCCTGGGAGGCCCGCCCGGGAGCGACAGCTGCAGTCCAATGCAGCTAGCGAAGAAGAATCGGCCGCAGAGACGCGGAGGCGCAGAGGAAAGGCAAAGCAGGGTCTTTTCGTCTCTGCGCCTCTGCGCCTCTGCGCCTCTGCGGCCAAATATCCTAGCTTCATTGCATTGGGCTTCATTTGGCCCGGACGGACCACGACCGCAGGCGGTAGGAGACCTTCCGTGTTGGGCCACCGCTGATCGTGGAGGCGCTCACGGGATGAGCGGTTTTCGCAGCCCGCCGCCGCTGCTAGGGTACCGCCATGCCTGCCTTGTCCGATCTGCCGCCGAGCGCCCATCTGGTGCTGCGTCCCATCCATCCGCCGCTCGCCGCCGAGGCCGCCGGCGCCCTGGTCCAGTCCATCGACAAGCTGTTCGCCCAGTTCACCCGCGAGGACCGCATCAGTACCCACGCCGTCGAGGTGCTGGCCGAGGGCGCGGTGTTGGCGGTGGCCTTCGTCGACGACACCCCGCTATCGGGTTGCAGCCACGACAAGCTGGCGCAGGTGCTCGCGGCGCACGAAAGCCGCACCGGCAGCGGCCTGCTCGCGGCACCGCCGATCCTCATCGAGATCGATGGCCGGCCGACGGCGGTCGACCGCAGTGGGCTGCGCGCGCTGATCGCCGCCGGCCGGGCTGGCGGCGATACCATCCACTGGGATCTGCGCCTCGACACGCTCGGCGCCTGGCGCGAACGCGGTCGTCGTCCGGCCAAGGACACCTGGCTCGCGGCGCTGCTCACCCGCGCCCAGAACGGCGTCTGACATGGTCAAACGCCCAGGGCGCTTCACCCGTCCGAAATACACCCTGGCGGAGGACTACCAGCACGTCATCACGCCGATCGGCGTGGTGCACTCGCCCTTCCAGTGGCGCGAAGAGGCGCCGCGCCAAGCCACCGTCGGCGCCATGGTCGACGCGACCATCGTCCTGCGCAGCGGCCTGCAGAACACCGTCAAGGACCTCAAGGGTTTCGACCGCGTGTGGGTGTTGTTCGGCTTCTGCTACAGCAACGGCTGGAAGCACCAGATCGTGCCGCCGCGCGACACCGTCAAACGCGGCATCTTCGCCACGCGCAGCCCCGACCGGCCCAATGGCATGGGCCTGTCGGCGGTGCAGCTCCTCACCATCGATGGCCCGCGCATCACCATCCGCGGCTGCGACATCCTCAACGGCTCGCCGGTCTATGACCTCAAGCCGTACATCCCGGCCTACGATAGTTTTCCGACTGCCAAGGCGGGATGGGTCGACGCCTTGATAAATCCGGGACCCGATCATCGCTACCGGCCGGGATGCGAGCCGCAGGCCTGAGCGATGCGCCGGCCTGGATGCGCCGGCCTGGATGCGTCGCGTGCGATGCCGGTGCCACGGCTCGAGCCCGACGACCAGCGGCCCGCCACTACTGACGGCGGGAGAGCCCGATGCCCACGCCAGCGGCGATCATCAGCCCGCCGAGGATGAAGCAGCCGTAGTCGATTCCCGCCCCGGGACCGTCGAGACTGATCCGGCCCTCGCCGTGCGTGCGCAGCAGATCCGCAATCTCCATCGTCATCCGCCAGCGGACGACCAATGGCAGCGCGGCGAGGACGGTGCCAGTGATCACGAGGGTCAATGAGAGTGGTTTCATGGGTCTTTCCTAGGGCCTCGGGGTGGCCCGCAAGCGCCGCGCCAGATCAGGGATTTCGGATTCAAGACACTTCGCAAGGCGTTCGCATGCCGCCGCGACATCGCGATGGATCAACCCCAACGCGACGAGCCCGAGGGCATCTCCACCGTCGGTGGACAGGATCCGGAGGGCGGCACTCATGGCCATGGGCTGCACCTCGGGAGCGCCCGCCAATGGTCCGACTTTTTCCAGGCAGGCGAATGCCAAGCACTCCTCGCCGCCGGCACTGAGCCGCCGCGCTTGTGCGAGCCGACAGGCGACCGGGACCTCCAGTGCGAGCAAGAGGCCCAGGAAGCCACGGGCCAAGGCGGGACGCTTGACCGCGAACGCCCAGCGCGCCGCGGCCTCGATCTCCGCCCAGGCGAATTCCGGCATGGCCTCGGCCATCAATCCAGCCGCAATGCCAGCGAGGCAGCCGACCGCGGCCTCGTCCTCGCCCAGCACGGCGGAGATCACCATGCGCGTCTGCAGCTCCGCCCGTTCACGGCCGTCGGCGATCTCGGCGAGGAGACCGCGGAAGCGCCGCTCCTGATCCGCGGTCGGTCGCTGGTGGGCACAGGCGTGGGCCAGGCGAGCCGCGAAAGCGCAATCGCCCGCCGAGGTGGCGGCTTGGGTGCGCCTGAAACGCGTGCAGACGATGTTGTGCTGTCCGGCGTCGGCGAGCCTGATCTCGCCCGACACGGGCAGAGCATCGGGCACGCGTACCGTCTGAATGGTCAGCCGGCGCGGCTGGAGCGGATAGTGCAGCGGCAGCGGCAGCAGTTCACGACGCCGCACTTCGCTCGCCAGCCCCTCGTCGATGACGACATCATAAGCGACCTGCGGCAGGGTGGCGACGACCGCATGCGGTGTCGCGACCGCCGAGATCTCCATGCCGTGCTGATCGCTCCGCATGACGAGATCGAGTACCTCGACGCCATCGGCTGACCAGGTCAGCCGAGCCCCGCCATTATGGTCTCGCACCATCAGAGGTGGTTCCCCTGACCGGTCGCCAGCGAGCGGGAAGATGAGCAGGCGCGCATACGCGGCCGCGGCTTGCGCCGCCCCATAGGTTCCAGTGGCAGAGACCAGATCGGCGATCGCCGGCCCCGGGGCGACGACAACCGGCTCATCGGGGACGGCCAACTCGGCCCGCTTGCGGATGAACCGGTCGCGCTCAATGCGCCAGGATTCCCCCGCTGCCAGAGCGGGAATCGCCGCCGTGGTCGTGGCCAAGGCAGGGACGACCGAGAGTATCTCCAGCGTGCACGCCCCGTCCGCTATGATGGTGCAGTCGGCCTCGATCAGCACCGGGTGGCCACTGCGCAGGGCTGGTCCGGAAGCCAGGCTCAGCCGGTAGTGGAGCGGCCAGGCGCTCGACGGCGCGGCGGGTGAGCGGATGAGCGGTGTGCCGGAGCCGAGGCGAAGGCTCGGCACCAGCAGGTCAGGACGTCCTTTTGACAATGCCAGGACGAGCGCGGGCACTTCCCAGAGCTGATCGATGACTTCCTTGTCCGCCGCGGCGCGTTCCGCCAACCCGCACATCGTCCGTTCGAGCGGGCTGACCAGCTGCTGCTCGACGCGGGCGATCGCATCGCGCGCGAACGCTTCCGCATCGACCGCAGGCGCAGCCGGAACCAGCGCCCCGAGGACGACCAAGACGGTGGCACGGGCGCGATTCATCGCCGTGGCTGGGCGCGGCCCGCGGGCGCTGCGAGCGTCATCAAAGCCTCGTTGCGCGCCTCACCGAGCTGGCGCAGTTCACCGAGGGAGACCCCGACTACAGCAGCCGCGGCCGCCGCTTCCTCTTGCTGCACCAGGGCCGCAGTGAAACCATCGCATTGCCACCCCGCCTCCTGCGTGGCCATCATGACGTACTGCTCACGCGCCATGATGCGGTCGTCAGTGGGTAGCGCGGGGTCGGCGTGCTTCTTCCACCATTGCTGGATCAGGGCGGTGAAGCGGAGCGGCACCTCTGGCAGTACACCCTTCTCCTGTTCTGTAATGCTGCGGTCATCGATCAGGGCTCCGAGAATCTGAAAATAATCGCCGAGCGATAGGCTCAGCGTGTTAAGCCGCTCCCTGGCGACGCGCTCCGGCACCTCGGCAGCAACCTCGGTCAATCCCGGCAGGACCTCCCGCAGACGTCCAGCATAGATTTTGGTGAGCCCAACGAGACGTGCCGAGCGTCGCGCGATGTCATCCTTATTCCGCAGTTTGACCGACAGGTGGGTGGCGATGCCAGAGGAGAGCTGCGCCTGCAGATAGGCGATCTTCTCTTTTCGCTTCACCTGGGGATTGGGATCGATGCCGAGATCGGCCGAAGAGACATAGACCGACAGGTGATCACGGAAATTCGCGAACTTGACGCCATTCTCGTTGCTGGCGCCGTCAGATGGGAAAAAGCGTTGGATCAGGCCGGACGCGTGGCGCTGCATCTCGTCACGCTGCTGGGGCTCGAGCCACTTCATGCTGGCCAGGGTGGTGGTGACCGCCAATTCGTAGTCGGCCCTGGTTGCTGGCGCCGGATCCGCAGCCGGCAGCTGCATAAGCAAAGCGAGGATGAGCAGCGGGTAGGTATGATAGGCATGACGCATGTTGGATCCTTTCCGAGAAGAGACCTGCCGGCGGCACTCGAACCGCTGGCAGGCAACGATCCGATCGGCGTTCAGTTGGAACTCATGACGAAATTCGTGCTCGAACTGATGGTCGATGTAGCATTGTCGAACGCGCTGTTGCTGGCCGCGACCGAACCGCTAAGGCCCTGGGCGAGGGTGAAACCGTAGACTTTCACATTGTTGGTATTGCCGGTGGCGGTGATGGCTGCGGAAATCGCGATGCTCTTGCTCTGGGTCGGCTCCCCCTGGAAGGTCTGGCTTTCCTGGGTTTCGGCATCGCCGCTGACCGAACCTCCTCCCTTGGTCTTCTTATATTTGCCGTCGATGGCCCATTTGCTCGAGGCCTCGCTCGCCGAGATGAAGGCAGAAGCCTCGAGTTTCTTCCGCGGCTGGGTGATCATGCCGATGATCTCCTCGCCGCCAACGCTTCCCGAGCCCGCTGCGTCGAAGGCGACGCTGGCCGAGGCACCATCCGTGCCGTCATTGCCGGAGATGCCGACCGACACCGTGCCGGTGGCGGTCCCGCCGATGGCCATCAGCACATCCTTGTTCTCGATGGGTGCGATGGTCGGCTGCCACTCCCAGGTCACTACGTCGGTCAAGCTGGCGCTGCCCGCGTTGGCCACGCTGCTACCGTTCGCATTGTTCGACCATGTATTTGCCTGGATGGTCAAGGATACCGGGCGCGCCCCCGAAGCCGTGCCACTGCTGGTCTCTGTCCGTCTGACGATGCCGAAGATGGGATCGACAAATCGACGGTTGATGGTGGCTGGCGCCGTCGAGCTGGGCGTGGATGTGTTGGTGACGAGCACCCATTTGCCCTGGATCTCATCGTTGGTTTGCGGATCCGCATCGCCGTCGGCCCATGCACAGGCGGGCGCCAATAGCAATGCCAGCAGCGCTGCATGCAGGGAGGAGGATTGGATGATCATGGTTTTTCTCCGAGGGGCCGGTCCACGTTCAGCGGCACGGCCAAGTGGTTGAGATGTGCTTCCGAAAGACGCCGCAGCACCTGCTGGCGGCCATGTCCTGAATTCGACAAGGTGGCACCGTCCCAGGTGATGCCGGCCTCGACCTCGCGTGCGGGAACCAGGCCCAGGGCGCGCACGGCGGCTTCATAGCGGTCGTACCATTGGAGGTGGTAGCAGGTGACCGCCACGAGGGACGGATCGGGGATGAGTTGCTGGTCGAGCAGTCGGAGCGCGCAGACATATCCCTGGCGGGCGTGCTCCGACCACCAGCGCGGATTTCTACCGCGCACCAGTTCAAGCGTCGCGAGCAGGCGCGCGATGATGGAGTCCTTGGGGATCGGTGGCGCAGGCTCCCGCTCGGTGCGAAAATAAGGCGCGGGGAAAGGTTCCTCGCGATCGAGCGCGAGACCGGCGAGGATGGCGTTTTGCGAAGCGTTGCGGTCGAGCTCGATGGTCAGCACCAGTGGCCCGGTCACCAGGTAACGCTTCCACACGCCAGCCCAGAACCAGCAGTTGCGGCCACTCGCCAGTTCCGGCCAGGCCTCGAAGGTCGTCACATCCGGCGGCAGCGGATCGTCGCTCGGCTTCGCGCGCAAGGTCGGTTGAGGGGTCTGGCGCAGGGAGATGCGGTAGTCCCGCAAACGGTTCAGATCATCGTGACCATCCTTGTTGGTATTGTAGAGCGACAGCACAAACAGACCGTTCGGGATGGCGATCGAGCAATAGACGTGCGGACCATTATAAGCCAGTGGATAGGCCTCGCCATGATCGTCCCACTCGGCTTGCCGACGCATCCGGTCGCGCGTGGTCAGCCCGCGCCGCACGCGCCCGTCAAAATAGGTGGGTGGCAATTCGAGGCTGCGTTCCTGGTCGGTATAAAGCCAATGCACCCAGTAGCGCAGCGAGTCCAGCCGGTTCGCGCGCTTGCCGATGAAGGGTACGTAATCGACTGCCCGTTCGCCGGCCCCCCAGAGATAATCCTGCGGTGCACGGCAGGCCGCCAGGCACATCCAATAGGTTCCTCGACGGCCGAGCCAGGTGCCGCGGGTGCGCCAGTCATCGACCAGTTCGAGCGCAAGTGGTTGCCGGCCACGCGCAGCCGGCACCGCTTCGGCGGCGGCGGTGAGCGCGGCCGCCTGCTCGACCGACGATCGTGCCGGCAATGGAGCCACGCTGGGTGCAATGACGGATGCGGAACGCGGCAGCGGGAGCGGCGGGACGGTCGTCCCTTCGGCTTGCAGGCCCATGCCGTACCAGCCGGAAATCACACTCGCGCCCGGGCCGGGCAGCAGCGCGGTGACGAAGTCGCAGGTTGGTGGCGAGGCCCCCCGGGTGCAGAGACCGGTCTCCATATCCAGTGCTTCCCATCCCACCTGGCGATGTCCGATCAAAAGCCGCCGTGGGCCATCGCAGGCTAGGGTGCTGACATGATCCTCGGCCATCAACTGCTGGCGTGGAGTCGGGCGGTCCGTGGCACTACCGGGCACCACCGCTCCACGCAGCGTGACCCAGGTACGGCCACGGTCGCGGCTGATGGCCAGGCCGCGATCGCAGGCGACCGCCACGATACCCTCGCAGGCGACCACATCGTTGATGCGCGCGCTGCCGAGCCCCGTCCCCCCTACGCGCCATTTCCAGCCTCGTCCAGAGCTGGTTCCGATCACCACGCCGGCGGCC
>JANPIY010000707.1:0-5825 GCA_031425255.1 Planctomycetota bacterium | reverse complement strand
AAAGATGATCTTATGTCTGTTGTTTGAAGAAGGTGTGAGTCCCGGACAAGGCGTTGCGACCAAATAGCTTGATCGACCCATCGACCGGAAACATGACGCCGAGTGCGCTCCATTTGGTGGCGCGCGCGGTGGGATCCCGGGGCTCCGAAAATACCGAAGCGAGCTGCTTCAGGGTGATGCCGCGAATGGGGTTGTCGCGATGTACGAAAACCGCCAAACCATCGATCGCCACCACGATCTCGGTGGGGGGGTAGCCGAACCTGGAGGTGAAGGCGGCTATTTCCTGAGGCTTCATCTGGCGGCTCATGGGGGCCAACTGCGACCGCCCGGAGATCAGTGCCGGCGGAGCGGTGTTCGAGCCTTTTTCATCCAGGGCGATGGTGACGTGCGGATATTGGGCGCAGAAAGCCTCCGACCAATAGGTCATGAGGTCGAGCATGGTATCCGATCCCACGGCGTGCAGGTTGCCGCTGATACCCTCCTTGAGGATGTAAGGAGGCAGGCTGGGCTCTTCGCCTGCGGGCAATGGCTCCAGACAGAGGGCGAGAAACGACAGCACAGAGGAAAGAAAGCAGGTCGTTCGATGGTTGATCATGATGGCTCCGTGAAAGGGGGGGTGATTCCGGCCGACCCATCCATGACGGTTCCGGACTCGGCAATCATCACGCACCGGATGGTGAATGAGAATGTGCTTCCCGTTCCCGGTACGCTCGTGACCTCGATGCTGCCGCCCATCATGTCGCACAACTGCCGGCAGATCGTCAGTCCGAGTCCGGTGCCCCCATACTTACGCGATATGGATCCATCGCCTTGTACGAAAGGGCGGAATAGATGCGGCAATACCCCGGGATCGATGCCGATGCCGGTATCGCGGAGGACGAAGCGGAGCAGGTCGTGAGGCTCCGCCACGAGTGCCGGAGGACGGTGCGGGGATACGGACTCCGGGCCGCAAACGCTCAGGTCGATGGTGCCCTGTGCGGTGAACTTGAGGGCATTGCTCAAGAGGTTCATGAGGATTTGCCGAAGTCGCCCGGGATCCGCCAAGATCCGCTCGGGAACCCCCTCCGCGATGCGGTAGCTGAGGGAAACGCCCTTGGCTTTCGCCTGGCTCAAATAAAGCCGAACGATCTCCGCGACGGTGGTGCGTATCGACATGGACTCGGGATTCAGACTCATCTGTCCGGCCTCGATCTTCGATACGTCGAGAATGTCATTCATGATGCGCAAGAGATCCTGAGCGCTGGTATAGACCATGTGCAGATCTTCACGTTGCTCGGCCGGCAACGGCAGTTCGAGGTGTACCCCGGTCAATCCCATGATCACGTTGAGTGGCGTCCTGATCTCATGGCTCATGTTGGCGAGAAACTGGGCTTTTGCGCGCTCGGCAGAAATGGCCCGGTCCCGTGCTTCGGCGAGATCGTTGATGAGGGCGCGCAGGACGCCGATGGTGATGTTGAGCGAGTGTGCCATGCGACCTATCTCGTCATCTTTCCTTACCCGCAACGACACATTGAGGTTTCCGCCCGCCATGGCCTGGGCGACCTCGGATACCTCGCCAATGGCGCGCACGAGAGAGCGCGACAGCACCGCGGTGAGCAGCAGGGCGCCGATCAGCATGAGGCCACAGCCGACGGCGATGAGCATGGACATGGAGAAAAGCTGGCGGGATCCCTCTGCCATCCGTCCAGTCAATTCACCGCGACCACGGTCCGCCATCTGTCCGATGAGTCCGACAAACGATTCCGCGACCGACGACCGGGCCTTCTGCAACGCTTCGAGCTTGAGCGCCTGCACCAGACTGATGACCAGGGCATTCCGCAGTGCTGCCGAGCCGGCTGATAAACGTGCGATCACGGGGTTCACTTGGAGGGATGATGTGGACGGGAACGAGGTCTGGAGGAGGTGTTCAAATCTGACGAGTTCGGACACGATGGGACGGATGATGGCAGGGTCGACGCTGCGCTGGGAGGTGAGGAGGATGCCGAGCATGTGGTCCGCAGCGCGATCGATCTGCTCATAGGTTTGGCGAGCGTCGCCCGGGGAATCATCGAGACGGGCAAAGGCGCTCTGCCGCAAGTGGACCAGGTCCCGGTGGAAATCGGTGGTCGCGGCCAGCCGAAGAGCCAGCTTCGCGGCGACATGACCATGGGTGAGCGTGGTGTCGTCGATCAGTTGCTGGTACTGATAGAAGCGCGCTTGGCACTCTTCGAGATCCTTCATCAGCTGATCATCGTTGGCCCGCTTGGCGAGATCGCGATTGGCTGCCAAGGCATCGGTTAGCTTTTCGAGGCAGGCTTTGGTGCGGACCAGGTAGATCGGGTTTCCACTGAGTCCGAAGCTCCGGGAATTGAGACGGGATTCCCAGAGCAGGAGGCTCATGCGGTCGGTGGCCACCATCTGCGGGATCAGGGACTCTTCGATAAGCAGCGTCGAGGCCCGCGCCTGCATGAGCGCATAGACGATGCTCCCCGTCAACACCACTGCCGTCGCAAAGACCACCAAGGCCGTGACCAGGATCTGATGACGAATTCCCATGCGGATGTCGTGCCTCGACCTGCTGGTCGCCTACAGTTCGAATCAGGCCGGACCCGCATGATGCAGATGGACGTCCGTCGGGCTCAGGAGTTTGAGGTGGACGAGATTTCCCAGGAGAAGCCGATAATCGATCGGCTTCGTAATGTAGGCCGTGCAGCCGTCGCAGTACGCCGTCTTGACCGCCTGGGAGTCCAGCACCGCGGTCACCATGAAGATCTTCACCTGATCCGCCGTGGCGATGTCACGACCGCTTTCAAGTCGGCGTATCGCGACCAACGCCTCCTGCCCGTTCATGCCGGGCATCATGAGATCCAGGCAGACGAGGTCATAGGGGCACAGGTCATCCCAGGCCCTGGTGAGCGCGGCGAGGGCCTCGTGTCCATCAGAGGCGAAGGCGCATGGACCAAACCGGCCGAGCATACGCTGAAGGACGTGCCTATTGGCGGCCAGATCGTCGACGATGAGAGTACGCATGAGCCATGTCCTGGTGTGGAGCCGCGCGTCAACATACCTTGGGCCTCGAGCACTGCGGCGCGGCGATGTGATCAACCCTCGACGTCACCTGCAGTGGATGCCCAGAAGCTTTTCCCCACCTGTATCCAGCAAGGCAGGCACGTCTGCACCACCTGATGGGAGGTCACGCACGGACTTCACACCACGTGACGAACAGCCTTCACGGATGGCGATGGGATACGACCATCGTCCGCCTCATCATCCATGCTCCGAGGAGACCGTCATGCGCTCACTGCTTTTGTTCGTCATCGGCCTGGCTCCTCTGGTGGCTGCGGAGCCATACTTCAGCGAGTACGTCGAAGGAAGTTCCAACAACAAGGCGGTAGAGATCGCCAATCCTGGAGCAGTGCCGCTGGATCTGAGCGGGTACCGCATCGAGGTCTTCTTCAATGGCGGCCTCACCGCCAGCGTTCTGCATGTCCCAACGGCAACGCTCCCGGCCGGTGAGGTCTATGTCTTCGCGCATGGCGCGAGTGCAGCCGCGATCCTGGCGGTCGCCGATGCCACCACCGGGTCGGGGCTGTGGAATGGTGACGATGCCCTGGTGCTACGCCGCCTGAGCGACCTCGCGATCGTCGACAGCATCGGCCAGGTCGGCGTCGATCCGGGCAGCGCCTGGACCGGGGGCGGGTTGAGCACGGCTGATCGCACCCTGCGGCGCACCACGCACCCCGACTACGACGTGGTCTCCACCGATGCCTTCGATCCCTCGCAGCGATGGAGCGGATTTCCAAGCGACACCTTCGCCGACCTGGGAATGGCGATCGGCGGTGGTGGGGCGCCCACGCTCACGCTGGCCGGGCCCGCCGCGGTCGATGAATCCTCCGGGAGCGTCATGTTCCTGCTCACCCGTTCGATCGCCGACGATGTGATCACCGTGCAGGTGCAGGCAGCTCCGGCGGGCGTCATCGCCGACGCCAGCGTCACGCTGGCTGCAGGTATCTTCTCTGCGTCGCTCGCCCTGCCGATCGCCGACGACCTCGTGCCCGCTGGAGACCAGGTGATCACCCTCACCGCGAGTGCGGTCGGCTATGGTGCGATGTCGGTGACCATACGGGTGACCGACGATGACGTCCCCACCGTCGCCATCCATCAGGTGCAGGGCGCCGGCCACGCATCGCCGCTCGTCGGTGCGGTCGTCATGGTCGCCGATGCCGTGGTCACGGCGAAGGATGCGCGTGGCTTCTGGATGCAGGAACCGGATGCCGAAGCGGATGACGATCTCCGGACCTCGGAAGCGGTGTACGTCTTCAACGGCACCGCTCCCGCCGTGCAGATCGGCGATGTGGTGGCGGTGCGCGGCCGCATCGTCGAGTTCTTTCCCGATGGAAATGCGGGTGATGGGCTGGCGCTCACCGAGCTGAGCGGGGTCACCCTCACCGTCCTCTCGGCCGGTACCCCGCTGCCATCGGCCACGGTGATCGGATCCACGGGCCGTCGACCGCCCACGAGTGTCATCGAGGACGACGCCTTCACCTCTTTCGATCCGGCGACCGACGGCATCGACTTCTACGAATCCCTGGAAGGCATGCGGGTGGCGATCCACGACGCGACCGTGGTCGGGGCGACCAATGGCTTTGGCGAAATTTGGGTGCTGCCTGACGGCGGGGCCTTGGCGACGTCGCGCAGCGAGCACGGGGGAGTTCGCCTCACCGCCAGCGACACCAACCCCGAACGGATCCAGATCGATGATTACCTCCTCGCTGACGTGCCCCAGGCCGATGTCGGTGACTCGTTCCCTGGGACCATCACCGGCGTGCTGCATTACAACTTCGACAACTACCGGGTCTACCATACCGAGGCCCTGCCCGCATTGCTGGATGGCGGCCTGGTGCCGGAAAATACCACCCTGGTCGGACATCCCCTGCACGGACTGCTGCGTCAGGTGCGCATCGCCACCATCAACGTGGAAAATCTCTCCGCTGGCGATGCGCGCGTGGTCGATCATGCGCGCGCCATCATCGAACGACTCGACGCACCGCCCATCGTCGCTTTGGAGGAGATCCAGGATGCCAACGGTGCGCTCAATGACGGCACCACGGACGGGACCGCAACCGGCGCTGCCCTGGTGGCGGCGATCAGCGCACTGGGCGGTCCCAGCTACCAATACCTCGAGATCGCGCCGATCGATGGTCAGGATGGCGGCCAGCCCGGCGGCAACATCCGTCAGGCGTTCCTCTACCGCGCTCCCGTGACGTTGAAGCCAGGGGCGACCGGCGATGCGTTGACGCCGATCCAAGTGCTCGCAGACGGCACACTCAGCCTGAGTCTTGGTCGCATCGATCCCGTCAACCCGGTCTTCGCCCGTAGCCGCAAGCCCCTGGTCGCAACCTTCCGCGTATATGGGCGCGACCTGATCGTGATCGCCAATCACTGGAATTCCAAAGGTGGCGACCAGCCGCTGATGGGCCGTTTCCAGCCACCTGCACTCGCCAGCGAAGCGCAGCGCATCGGTCAGGCGCAGGTGGTCGCCGCCTTCGTCGATGAGCTCCTCGACCGCGATCCGCAAGCGTTGGTGGCGGTGGTGGGTGATCTCAACGATTTCTCCTGGAGCCCGCCGCTCCAGACCTTGATGGCGACCGGACTACGCGCGATGGATCGGCTCCTGCCCGAGGAGGGCCGCTATTCCTACGTCTTCCAGGGAAACAGTCAGACGCTCGATCACCTGCTCGCTTCGCCAGCACTCGCGGCGGTCGCGCCGGTCATCGACATCGTGCACAGCAACGCCGAATTCGCCGCGCAGATCAGTGATCACGACCCGAGCATCAGCCGCTTCA
>JANPIY010000706.1:0-3414 GCA_031425255.1 Planctomycetota bacterium | reverse complement strand
CCGCGCTGATGAAACCGATCAGGATGCCGATCAGGAACGACAGCACGGTGATCGCCAGCGCCACGCCAATCGTCATGCGCGCGCCATACATGATGCGCGTGAGCATGTCGCGGCCGATCTGGTCGGCGCCCAGCCACATGGCGGCGGAAGGTTCGTCCCAGGTGCCGCCCACGTTGGCCGATTCCGGGTACGGGGCGAGCCATGGAACAAACACCGCGACGAAGACAAACACGGCGATCACGGTCAGGCCGAACCAGGCCGAGCGGGTGGGTTTCTGGCCGAACAGTTTCATGGGGCTTCCTTGGCTTCAGCGCTTGTGGCGCAGACGGGGGTTGACCAGGATCACCAGCACGTCGGCCAGCGTGTTGAGCAGCACGAACACCATCGCGAACACCAGCCCGCAGGCCTGGATCACCGGAACGTCGCGCTTGGACACGGCGTCCACCATCAACTGCCCCAGGCCCGGGTAGACAAACACCGCCTCGATCACCACCACGCCCACCACCAGGTAGGCCAGGTTCAGGGCGATCACCGTGATGATGGGCGCCGCCGCGTTCGGCAGCGCGTGGCGCGTGATGACGCGCTGGCGCCTGGCGCCCTTGAGGAAGGCCATCTCGATATAGGGCGTGGACATCACGGCCAGCACCGAACTGCGCGTCATGCGCAGCATGTGGGCCGCCACCAGCAGCGTAAGCGTGATGGCCGGCAAGGTGGTCTGGTAGACCCGCTCCGCCCAGGGCATTCCGGGTGATACGGTGGACAGCGAGGGGAACCAGTCCACATTGACGGCGAAGAAGATGATCAGCAGGTAGGCGATGAAGAATTCGGGGAACGAGATGGCGATCAGCGTCAGGACGTTGGCCAGCTTGTCCGACAGCTTGCCTTCGTTGATGGCGGAGTAAATTCCCAGGCCGACCGCCACCGGAATCGCGATCAGCGCGGCATACCCGGCCAGGAACAGCGTATTGCGCAGGCGCGGCATGACCTCGTCGATGATCACGCGCTTGTTGGTCAGCGCGACCCCCAGGTCACCCTGCAAGGCGCCGGCGAGCCAGCTGAAGTAGCGGGTGTAGGCAGGCTGGTCGAGTCCGAGCTCCTTGCGAAAGATGACCAGTGCCTCGGGTGTGGCCCCTTGCCCGAGCACCGCCGAGGCCACGTCACCGGGCAGGATTTCGGTGCACAGGAAGATCAGCAGCGACACCGCCAACAGGGTCAGTATTCCCAGCAACAAGCGATTGATGATCAGTTTCGCCATGTGTGTCTTCCGGATGGTGTGAAAAGGAACGCGGGACGCCGGCGGCCGGCGTGGCACCACACTGCGTCAAGGCCCGCGCCGGCAAAGAAAAAGCGGAGCGCCTTGTTGGCCCGCCCCGCTTGTTTCTTGTACGCCTGCGCTGCCGCGCCCAAGGATCAGGCGAACCAGCCCTTCTCGGCTATGCGGTTGTCGGCCATGTCGTAGCGTGCCGAGAGCGTCAAACCCTGCAGCTTGGTGCTGTGCGCGTCAAGGTAGTCCTGGATCGCGAAGCAAATCATGCCGGAGTTCTGGCTGATCAGCTCCTGGCACTTTGCATACATCTGCGCGCGCTTGGCCTGATCGAGCTCGACCCGGGCGTCCACCAGGAGCTTGTCGAACTCGGCATTGAGGAAGTGGGTGTCGTTCCAGGTGTTCTTGAGCCCGCCGCCGAACGTGCTGGTGAGCTGGTTGTCGATGGTCGGCCGGTTGCCCCAGTAGACCGCGCAGAACGGCGCCTTGAGCCAGACGTTGTCCCAGTAGCCGTCGCCGGAGACGCGCTTGAGCTCCAGCTTGATGCCGCACTTGGACAGCGACTCCTGGAAGATCTGGCCGGAGTCGGTGGCGCCGGTAAACGCGCCTTCGGACACCTGCAGTTCCAACGGCGAACTGACGTTGGCCTTCTTGAAGTGAAACTTGGCCTTGTCGGGGTCATAGGCAATCTGCTTCTGCTTCGGGTCGTAGAACTTCATCTTCGTTCCCACGGTGTGGTCGTTGCCGACCGAGGCGTAGCCCGAGAACACGTTCTGCACGATCTTCTTGCGGTCGACGCCGTACTTCAGCGCCAGCATCAGGTCCTTGTTGCTGTAGGGGTCCTTGTCGGTATGCGCGACAAACGCGAAGCGGTTGCCCATGCCGGGCGTGCGCGAGAGCTTGAGCTTGCTGTTCTTGGCCAGCAACGCGGCGGTCTTGGCGTCCACACGGTTGATCGCGTCGACCTGACCCGTGACGAGCGCCTGCGTACGCGAGGCTGCGTCGCCGATGTAGCGCAGTTCGACGCGCTCGAAATGGCCGCGGTTCGGTTTCCAGTAGTTGCCGGGCTTGCGCTTGAACGTGGCGCGCACACCAGGCTGGAACTCCTCCAGCGTGAAGGCACCGGTGCCGTCGGGTTTGGCGAAATCGGTATATCCATTCGGGACCACGATGATGTGGTAATCGCTCAGGTTGTAAGGCAGGTCGAGGTTGCCTTTGCTCATGATGATCTGGACCTGCGTCGGCGACAGTTTCTTGATCTCGGTGATGTCGGCCAGCAGCGCCTTGGCAGGTGACTTGGTTTCGCCGCGGTGCATGTTGAGCGAATAGATCACGTCGTCGGCATCCAGCGTCTTGCCCGAAGTGAAGGTGATGCCCTTGCGGATGTTGAAGGTCCAGTCGGCGGCGCCGGGCTTGACTTCCCAGTTTTCGAACAGTTCACCGGTCGCATTGCCGTTGTCTGCA
This sequence comes from Planctomycetota bacterium, assembly GCA_031425255.1. Lineage (GTDB taxonomy): Bacteria > Planctomycetota > UBA11346 > UBA11346 > UBA11346 > BOG-1363. The sequence continues at coordinate 686 of JANPIY010000706.1, read as the reverse complement.
ATCTCGACCAGGTTGTTCCAGAGCATCAGGCTCATCGAAATCGGGATCGAATCGGCATAGGTTCGCGGGTCCAGGCTATCCGAAGGCGAACCGCCTTCCATGCCCAGGCGCAGCGTGCCGCCTTTCTTGGGCGTTCCCTGCGCCATGGCGGGCACGCCTGCCAGGCCGACCGCCAGCCCCAGCGCCGAGGCGCCTTGTATCAGTTGGCGGCGGTCGAGGATGATCCCTGACTCCGTTGTAGTTTCATTCAATGCCATGTAAGGATCTCCAGTCAGGTCAAAAAACAGTCCCCGGATTCCCGCGATGGAATATCCCGGGCAGCCCGAGGGCAACCAGTCTTGCACTCTGCATTCATGGTACCCGCAGCCCTGTACAGGGGCATCCAGACAATCCCTAACAAGCCCGCTCCCGGGTTATCGAAGCATCAGTGACCTGAATCGGCAACTCCAGTGCACGGCGGTTCAGCTGACGCGATCCTCCTTCGGGCTCACGCCAAAATGGATACGGTAGGCCCTGGAAAAGTGCGACGCCGAAGCAAAGCCGCAGGCCACGCCCACGGCCAGGATGCCCATGTCGGTTTCACGCAGCAACTCGCGGGCCCGTTCGAGTCGGACCCGGGAATAGAAGCGCGACGGCGTATCACCCAGATGCGCGCTGAACAGGCGCTCGAGCTGACGCCGCGTCAC
>JANPIY010000705.1:0-7135 GCA_031425255.1 Planctomycetota bacterium | reverse complement strand
GTCAAACGTGGCAAGGATGGCCAGGGCGTTTTGAGCGACGCTGCCAGCAAGGGCACCACGACCTTCGCCCGCCTGCACGGCATGTGGGGCTTGTGGCAGCTTGCGCGCAAGGACGCGACATTGGCGAAGCCGATCGCCGCGCTGCTGACCGATGGTGATACGCGCGTGCGGGAACAGGCGGCCAAGATCCTCGGCGATCTGCGCGATGCCGCCGCCGCCCCGCAGTTGGTGAAGCTGCTCAGTGATTCCAGCGCGCGCGTGCAATCCTTCGCCGCCATCGCCCTCGGCCGCATCAAGCATCCCGCGGCGATGCCGGAGCTGCTGCGCCTGCTCAAGGATGCCAACAACCAGGACCCCTACCTGCGCCATGCGGCGGTGATGGGCCTGCTGGGATGCAGCGACGCCAAGACGCTCGCCGCCTTGAGCCAGGACGCCTCGCCGGGTGTGCGGATGGGTGCCGTGCTGGCACTGCGCCGACTCAAGGACCCCGGTCTCAGCGGCTTCCTCGACGACGCCTCGCCGGTGGTCCGCGCCGAAGCGATCCGCGCGATCTACGATGGCCCGGTGCCCGAGGCCATGCCGGCGCTGATCGCCCAGCTCGCCAAGCCGATCGACAAATCCATTCCCGATCCGATCGCCCGTCTGCTCTACCTGCGCCTGATCAACGCCGCCCACCGCTGGGGCGATGCGAGCACGGCGAAGATGCTGGTGGAGTTCGCCGCCGCGCAGAAGGCGCCGGTGGATGTACGCGCCGAAGCCCTGCAGGCGCTGGAGACCTGGGAGAAGTCCACCTGGATCGATCCGGTGATCGGCTATCCGCGCAAGGCCCTGCGGCGTGAGCAGGGACCCGATCCGGTCGCTCTGAAGGCCGGCATCATGACCATCGTCGAGCACAACGAGGACCGCCTGATGGCGAGCGCGGTGAAGCTCGCGCAGCGCTACGGATATGGCCTCAGCGACCAGGTGCTGATGGGCATCGTCGACAACGTTGCTATGGCGGCGGACGTGCGCAGCGAGGCGCTCATCCTGCTGACCGAGCACAAGGCGCCTGGGCTGGCCGCGCGTCTGCCCAACCTGCTGAAGGAGGACAATGGCGACATCCGCCGCGCCGCCTTCACTGCGCAACTGAACCTCGAGCGCAAGGCCGCCATCGCCACCGGCATCGCGGCCCTCAATCAGGAGGGTTCCAGCCAACCGGAATTCATCGCCGTCGCCGAGCGCAGCGAAGGCCCCTGGTCGGCCCTGCCGCAGGGTGAACCGACCGCCGACAACCTCGCCATCAAAGGCAGCGTGACCTGGCTCGATGGCTTCAGCGTGCCGTACAAGGACGCCGGCGCCGAGGGCAGCAAGCTGCCGCGCCTGAATGACGGCAAGCTCGCGGCCAACGATGACGACGCCAAGGCCTGCACCTGGTTCGAGCAGCACGAGGCGCGCTGGGTGATCGACCTGGGCAAGGCGGTCGAGCTCGGCCGCGTCGACACCTGGTCGTGGCACAAGTCCAACCGCTCGCCGCAGGAGTTCACGTTGTGGGCCGCCGCTGGCGAAAAGATGCCCGACGCGACGGTGGTCAATCCCGCCGCCGGCTGGGTGAAACTCGCCGACGCCACCAGCATCAAGCTGGGCGAGGGGGGCAAACACGCCATCAGCGTGCTCAATGCCACGGGCAGCCTGGGCACCTACCGTTGGCTGATGTGGCAGAGCAAGCGCAAGGGCACCTTCTTCACCGAGATCGCCGCCTATCCCGTCGGCAAGGTGCCGGGCGGCGTCGTGCGTGTGGTCACCGATCAGGAGACCGGCGGTTGGGACGCCCTCGCGATGGGCGCTCCCGATGCCGCGGGCCTGGCGGTGAAGGGCGCGGTCGCCACCACCGTCGACGGGTTCGCCAAGCCGGGCGATGGCGCCGGCGCCGAGGGCGGCAAGCTGCCGCGCCTGTTCGCTCGCGACCTGCCCGCTAACGACGACGACGCCAAACACAGCGTGTGGGCGGACGGAGGCGAAGCACGCTGGCTGGTCGATCTGCAGAAGCCGGTCGCCATCGCCCGCATCAACACCTACTCCTGGCACAAGGGCGAACGCGCGACGCAGCAGTTCGTGTTGTGGTCGTCGAACGCCGAGCAGGCGCCGGATGCCAAGGCCAAGGACCTGCTCGCGGCCGGCTGGCGTCGCGTCGCGCAGGTCGACACCAAGCCGCTCAGCGATGGCGGCAAACATGCTAGCTGCGTGCTCGGCCTTGGCGGCGCCATGGGCACCGCCCGGTGGCTGCTGTGGCAACATGCCGAGCGCAAGTCCGGCACCTACGTCGGTCGCATCGACGTGTTCCCCACCGGCGTCGAACTGCCGCCGATCAAACGCCCGCTCAGCCCGGCGATCATCGCGCTCAAGCAGCACGTGCTGACCTCGTTTGGCACGCTCGACGACGAGCAGAGCGCCAGCGTGCTCGGCGAGTGGCTCGATCGGCTCGGTGCCGGCAAGGCGTCGGGTGAGCTGCAGCTCGAACTGGTGAACGCCGCCGCCCAGCGCAAGGAACCCGCACTCACTGCCAAGCTCAAGGCCTGGCGCGATCGGCTCGATGCCAAGGACCCGCTCGCCGGCTATCGCGTGGCGAAGGCGGGTGGCGATGTCGCCAGGGGTCAGAACATCTTCAAGTTCCACCTCGCGCAGTGCATCAAATGCCACAGCGTCAACCACGAGGGTGGCAATGCCGGGCCTGACCTGGCGGGAGTCGGCAAACGCCTGACGCCGGAAAAGATGCTCGAATCCCTGATCGTTCCCAGCGCGGTGGTGGTGCCCGGTTTCGGCCTCGCCACGGTGACGCAGAAAGACGGCACCACGGTCGCCGGTTCGTTGCTGAAGAATGACGACAAGGGCGCGCTGGTGAAACTCGCTGATGGCAAGGAGGTCACCATCGCCAAGGACAAGGTCGCGCAGATCACCCCGCCGGTATCACCGATGCCGCCAGTAGGCGCGGTGTTGTCCGCCACCGAGCTGCGCGACGTGATGGCGTATCTGACGTCGCTCAAATAACCGCCCAGGGTGCTCCAACATCCAGTCGTATCCCACGTATCACCAGATCCCGGACTCCGGACCCCGGACCCCGGACTTTCAAAAAAGGAATCCCGCATGTCCCTCCGTTCCCTCGCCCTCATGGCCGCGTTGACGCTCTCCTGCGTCCTCGGCGCCGCCGATCGCAATGACAAGGGCGCCGAACACCTCGGCCTCAAACTCAGCCTGCAGGCCTGGACCGCCCACCACACCAACCTGTGGGAGACCATCGACATCGCCAAGACCGTCGGCATCAAGTACCTCGAACTCTACCCCGGCCAGACCATCGGCGGTGGCATCGACGGCAAGTTCGACCACAACTCCGGTGCCGAGGTGCGCGCCAAGGTGCTCGCGCGCCTGACCGAGGCCGGCATCACGCCGATCGCCTACGGCGTGGTCGGCCTGGACAAGAACGAGGCGGCCAACCGCAAGGTGTTCGAGTTCGCCAAGGCCATGGGCATCCTGGTGATCAACAGCGAACCGCCGGAAGACGCCTTCGACGTGATCGAGAAGCTGGTCAAGGAATTCGACATCAAGGTCGGCCTGCATGACCACCCGAAGAACTCGCGTTACTGGGATCCGAAACACGTCCTCGAAGTGGTCTCCGCGCGCGATGTGCGCATCGGCGCCTGCGCCGACACCGGCCACTGGCCGCGTTCGGACCTCGACCCCATCGCGGCGATCGACCTGCTGAAGGGCCGCATCGTCTCGTCACACCTCAAGGAGACCGACAAGATCGGTGCCGGTGCCAAGGACGTGGTCTACGGCAAAGGCGCCAGCAACGTCAAAGGCCAGCTCGCCGCGTTCAAGGCGCAGGGCTACCGCGGCCCGCTCTCGCTCGAATACGAGGCCGGCAAGAAGGGCCAGGAACTGCTCGATCATCTCAAGGAGATGGTGAAGTACTTCGATGACGTGACGACCGAACTCGCCAAGTAGGTTCGTCTCCAGAGAAGGATGCACATGCCCACGCCGGGATTCCGGCGTGGGCTTTGTATTTCGTGGCACCGGCGGCTCGCCCGTGCTGAGGCGGATGGATCACGGGGAGTCGCCCATGCTGTGAAGCCAACGAAGAAGAATCGGCCGCAGAGACGCAGAGCCGCAGAGGAAAGGCAAAGCAGGATCTTTCACCTCTGCGTCTCTGCGCCTCTGCGGCCAATCTGGATTTGCTGCACGGGTGAGACGCTGAGGCCACAGGAGAACCCGGCGTTCCAGTTACCGTCTTGGCGCCAGCACCGCGGCCATCTCGTTGAGGAACAGGCGTCGCAAGGCGTCGTAGCCGCGGTTGTTGGGATCCTCGAGATTGCGGAAGTACCAGTAGTGCGGGTCGTCGGCGTGATGGTGCGGGTGGTCGGTCTCGGTGCAGTGGATGCCGTGGCCGAGGAAGAGCGCACGCTGATCGACCAGATGGACCTGTGGATGTTTGGCCGCGCAGGCGGCGATGAGGTCGTTGTAGGCGGCCAGGATGCGCAGTCCGTCTGGCCATGCCGGCAGGCCGGCGCTCTCGATGTCGCCGATCCCGTCGGTCGGGTCGTAGATGGTGGCGAGGAAGAGGTGGAAGCCCCCAGGAAAGACCTCCCCCAGCCGCACCACCGCCGCTTCGAGGCGGGCGGCATACCCGACGAACCATGGCTGCGTCTGTTCCCAGGTGGCGCCGTACATGGCGTTCTCCACCGGTGGGCTGCGCCCATAATCATGCAGGAGATCATTGCCGCCGCTGGTCATCACCACCACGCCGAGCGTCTCGGCAGAGTACGGCATGCGCGGCATCTGTCCCGCCAAGGCGAACGAGGTGCTGCCGGAGACCGCCTTGCGCACCACTTTGAGCGTCGGGAAGACTGCGCTGAGCGTGCAGCCGGCGAGCGCAGGATCATCATCTGCCGGCTGCTTGCTGAGCAGCTCGACATAGGAACGCCCGCGCGTCGAACCGAAGCCGGCGGTGACGCTGTCGCCCAGTGCGAGGAGCACCACCGGACGGGTGCTCCAGGTTTTGCGGAAATGCCCCGCGGCGACCACCGGTCCGGCCGGGCCGCTGCCGATCGGCAACTCGTAGGTCAGGCGCTGATAGACCAGCCAGGGGATCAGGCTGAGCGTGGCGAGGATGACCACCCAGATGGCCACGCGCCTGAGCACGCGGGAACGCAGTGAGGAAGTGGCGGACATGACGGCCTCCTTGTTAAATAAACATGTGTTTACTTACACGAGGATGGGCCGGGTTGTCCAGCACCAGTGTCCCTACTTCAGCAACGAGTAGTCAGTCGGTCGCATGAACATCGAGATCACCTTCTCGGTCAATGAACCCGCGACCTCCGAGGCCTTCTTGGCTTCGATCCACACCGGATCGGCGCGGAACGACTTCCACGATTCGGTGGCGGCGGCGCGATTCTTGTGACCGAGGACGTAGATCAGGGTGTTCTTGGATTCCTCGCCGTCGATCGGCGTCCAGAAGCCGATCAGCGTCATGCCGTGTTTCTTGAACAGCTCGCAGGTGTGTTCGCGGAAGCGCTGGTTGAGCGCATCGAGTTTGCCAGGCGCGGCGATGTAGGTGCGCATTTCGTAGACCGCTTCGCCTGCGACATCGGCGGCGCGCGCCGGCAGCGCACTCATCATGACCAGGAGGAGGGGAAGCAGGGCGAGGAGGAGCAGGCGCATAAAAGACTCCGGGGGGACGGGGGAAGCATGAGACGCGGCGTCACCAGGTGTAGGCGTCGAGCAGCGCATCGACGCTGGTGCGTGGGCGTGCGAGACGCACCTGTTCCCCCGCACTCTCGCTGTCGACGACCACCTCGGCCGGCAGCGGGCGGGTGTTGTAGGTGCTGGCCATGCTCATGCCGTAGGCGCCGGTATCGCGCAGGGCGAGCAGGTCGCCGAGCTCGGGCATGGGCAGGGTGCGGGCACGGGCGAAGACGTCGCCGCTCTCGCAGATGTTGCCGACCACATCGACCTCGCGCGGCACGGCCTGCGGCCGGCTGAGGTTGTCGATGCGGTGGTAGGCGTCGTACATCGCCACCCGCACCAGATGGTTGAAACCGCTGTCGCAGCCGACGTAGGTGCGGCCCTTGGCTTCGGCGGTGTCGGGATTGGTCTTCACGCTGGTGACCGTGGTCAGCAGGGTGCCGGACTCGGCGACCAGGAAGCGTCCGGGTTCCAGCCGCAGTTCGAGTGGCCGGCCATACCGCTGGCAGAACTCGCGCATAAGCGTGCTGGCCTTGGCTCCCAAGGCGGGGAGATCGACCGCGCGCTGATCGGCGCGATAGGGGATGCCGATGCCGCCGCCGACGTCGACGAAACGCAGATGGGGGAGCTTGGCGGCGACGGCGAAGATCACCGCCATGGCCTTGGCATAGACCTCAGCGTCGAGGATGCCCGAGCCGATGTGCATGTGGCAGCCGATCACCTTGATGCCGGTGGCGCGCTCGATGGCGAGCACCTGCTCGACCTGGGTGAAGTGGACGCCGAACTTGGTCAGCGGTCCGGCGGTGCAGATCTTCTCGTGCGCGCCCGCACCGACGTCGGGATTGAAGCGCACCGAAGCCTCGCGTCCGCCAGCACGCCCGACGCGCTCCAGGCGATCGAGGCTGCCGCAGTTGATCGTCACGCCCTGCGCGAGCGCCTCTGCCTGCTCGGCGTCGGTCATGTTGTTCTCGGTGTACAGCACCTGGCACGCCGGCACGCCACAGCGCAGCGCCAGCGTGACCTCGCCAGGACTCACCGCATCGATGCCGAAGCCCTCGGCAGCGATGGTCTTCACCACCAGCGGACAGGGATTGGCCTTCACCGCGTAGAGCGGCTGGAACGGCCGCCAGGTGATGGCCGCCTTCAGCGCGCGGGCGCGGGCGCGCACGAGGGCGAGGTCGTAGACGTAGAGTGGCGACCCGAAACGGGCGACGAGATCATGGGGGGAGGGCGGCATGGAGCGCCGGAGCGTGGGCGTGCGCCGAAGTGGGCAAGGGCTGGGGTGCGTCGGCTGCTCCGTGGCCAATGCTGTAAAGCTAAGATATTTGGCCGCAGAGACGCAGAGACGCAGAGGCGCAGAGGTGAAAAGACTCTGCTTTGCCTTCCTCTGCGTCTCTGCGTCTCTGCGGCCAACTCATCT
>JANPIY010000704.1:0-4876 GCA_031425255.1 Planctomycetota bacterium | reverse complement strand
CGCCTTTTTGATTTGAAATGGCAACGATAGGAATCATGTGCAGAGCACGTTCCACGTGGAACAACGGAGGCAAGCCCGGAGTTCGTATACAATGCGGTGTTTCACGTGAAACCTCATTACAGCCTACGCAAAGTGACGGTGGGTTGAAGTGTAAGAGCGCCAGAATCAATGGTGTTAATGGCTTTGAAAAAGTCCGCACTACGTAGGGGATGCGTACTGATTTCGATCAAAGCGCGACCGTTGGGATCTGGAGTTCCTTGATGAATGCTCAGGACACTCACACCCTGCTTGCTGAGCTCATTCGTAATGGCTGCCAATACACCTGGTTTATCCATTACTACAAAACGAGCATAGCTGCTGGTCACTTCCTCGGGCTCAGGCAATAGTCGAACGGCCTCAGCACTTGTGAAAAATTGAAATCGATTGGCTGTCATCACGTAACGCCCAGTACAGACGTCAATTACATCTGCCAGGACGGCACTTGCGGTTGGAAGTGCACCAGCCCCTTGACCAACTAGGAGGGTAGGACCAGCCGAGCTTCCATGTATGTAAATCCCGTTGTAGTTACGGTTGACGGACGCGAGCGGGTGGTCAATAGGAATAAGTGTTGGGGCAACCCTCAATTCTAGCCCATCAGGCCTCGGCCTGGCTACTGCCAGCAACTTGATCCGCGCACCCATGGTGCGTGCGGACTCAATATCTTGCTTCGTAAGACGATCGATGCCTTCGCAACGAATGGACGCCACAGGAATACGACCATGAAATGCGATACGAGCGAGGATCGCCAACTTGTGTGCCGTATCGGTGCCATTAACATCGAGAGTTGGGTCCGCCTCGGCATAACCAAGTTCCTGCGCTTCTTTCAAAGCCTCGTGATAGCCCTTCCCGTCCTCGGTCATGCGGGTGAGGATGTAATTACATGTGCCGTTAAGGATTGCGTAGATTGCTTCAATGCGGTTGGCAACCAGGCCATCGCGCAAAGCGGCGATCACGGGAATCCCACCGGCGACCGCCGCTTCGAAGGCGATGGTCACCCCGCAGGAGGCCGCCAGGGCGAACAATTCATCACCGTGCTCAGCGAGCAGAGCCTTGTTCGCGGTGACCACGTGTTTGCCAGCTTTCAAGCAGGCGATGCAGAGGTCCTTTGCGGCAGTCGTCCCGCCCACCAGATGGATGACGGTGCGGATCGCAGGGTCGTCCAGGAGGACTTTGACCTGATCAGTGACGATGGCCGCACCAGCGCTCTGGCCACGGGTTCGATCGGGAGTCCGCGTGACGATGGTCTTCAGGTAGAGATCGAGCCCGCAGCGATCACGGAACAATTGGGCATCGCGTTCCAGGATGTCCACCACCCCGCCCCCGACGGTCCCCCAGCCAATTAGACCCAAGGCACAACGTTCCATAAACTGCTCCCGACCCGCGGTGTGCGGTGGGCGCATGGTGGAGCGAGTGAGGGGGAGGCAAGCCGGGCGAGGTCGAGTGACCTACATTCCTTCGCCCAGACGTTCGGCCAGAAAGCGACTGAGACCAACCTTGAGAATCTTCGCCTGGGTCTTCTGGACGTCGTAGGCGATGCGATGAAACGTCAGGCGATCTCCATCAAGGGTGGCGAAACTAGCCCGTGGATCGCGATCGCGCGGCTGGCCAACGCTCCCCACACAGACATAGGCCTTATGCCCTTTTGGAATGCGAAAGGTGCGATGACCGTCGTGCGGGATCATCACCCCCAGCTTGGTCGCCATGAAGGGAGTGTGGTTATGCCCAGCGAAGCAGATGTCGAAGCCGGCAAAATCACGGCCGAGGGTCTCGATCATCTGTTGGGCTTCGATCGGATTCTCAGGCTCATCGACATAGTCATGCACCGGATCATAGATCGAACCATGCACCAACAGGAGGTTGCCCTTGAGCACAAATGGAAGGCGTTCTTTGAACCAGGTAAGGGCCTGCGTGCCATTGCTCAGCGATGACAGCTCTTCTCTGGTCCAGTCGATGGCTCGTGCCGCCAAAGGATTGAAGCGATGTTTTCCAGTCACCAGGGCTTCCTCGTGATTACCCATCAGCGACACGCTGAAATGCTTTTGAGCGATCGCACTCACCCCGAGGGGGTCAGGTCCATAGCCGATCACATCCCCCAGGCAGAGGAACTGGGTGACCCCGAGCTTCTGGCAATGATCCATCACCGCCTCGACTGCCTCGAGATTGGAATGCAGGTCAGAAACGATGGCCATCATGCGTGATATCCATCCGGCCAGGTGTCGGTGCATTCGCAGTACAGCCGCGCGGCCATCGCCACATTCAGGCCTACCACGGTATCCCAACTTCCCTGCAGATTGGTGACGAACTGATCACCGGTTTCCTGAATGGCATAAGCGCCAGCGCGACCATCGCTTTCTCCTGCAGCGACGTAGGCGGTGATCTCCTGCGGGGTCATAGAGCGCATGGTCACTCTGGTCATGGCAATTCGTGAGGCTTCCCCGTGGCGGCCGGCATCGACGCGAAGACAACAATGGCCCGTATAGACCGTATGGGTGGTGCCTTGGAGCTGTCCAAGAATGTGCTCTGCATCGGCACGATCACTGGGCTTGCCAAAGATCCGTGTTCCGAGGGCTACCACCGTATCTGCGCCGAGAACCACGGACGGGACCGCAGCACGCTGAGTCGCATCCAGGACGGCAGCGGCAGCCTTGGCCCGGGCGCGCTCAAGCGCCAAGACCTGGGGATTGGGGGACGACACCACCACCTCAACGCAGGTCGAATCGACCACGTGAAAGAAGCTGCCGGCGCGTTGCAGGAGCAGAGCGCGCTGGGGACTACGGCTGGCGAGGTAAAGCACGCCTAAGGATAAGCCCGACAACGTTCTCCCGCAAGCTGGGGTTGGCGGTCTCCAGGTCAGGTGATTCTCCAGCTTGCGCAGCTGATGAGTCACGCCACGACCCAGACATGCCCACTCTCGCCGGTCCCCGCTCTCGTCGTCTGTTCGCCGCTGCCAAACGGGTCATTCCAGGTGGCGTCAATTCACCCGTGCGCGCTTTCAAGCGATTGGGTGGTCAGCCGTTGGTGTTGGTGAAAGGGAAAGGCGCCTGGGTTGAGGACGCCGATGGCCGGTCCTACGTCGATTACGTGCTCAGCTGGGGACCCCTGCTCCACGGCCATGCCCACCCCGGAGTGGTCAAAGCAGTGCAACGTGCTGCTGAGCGGGGACTCGGGTTTGGTGCTCCGACTCCATCTGAAGGAGAGATGGCGACGCTGCTTTGCACCGCCCTCCCTGGTTTGGACCAGGTCCGCTTGGTGAGCTCCGGCACGGAAGCCACCATGAGCGCCATCCGTCTCGCTCGTGCAGCCACAGGTCGTGATCTGATCATCAAGTGCGATGGTTGTTATCATGGACATGCAGACCACCTGCTGGTCGCCGCCGGCAGTGGTTGTGCCACCCTCAACCAGCCTGATTCCGCTGGTGTTCCTGCCGCTTTTGCCGAGCTGACACTGTCAGTTCCTTACAACGACTTGGCGTTGACGGAAAAAATCTTTCGCCGTCACCGCGGCCGGATCGCTGCCATGATCATCGAGCCCGTGGCCGGCAATATGGGCTTGGTGTTGCCGGAGCCGGGTTATCTCGCCGGCCTGCGCGCCTTATGCACTGCGCACGGCGCCCTCCTGATCTTCGATGAGGTCATGACTGGCTTTCGTACGGCATGGGGAGGATACCAGCGGGTGTGCAAGGTTCGCCCCGACCTCACCTGTCTGGGCAAGGTGGTGGGCGGGGGCCTGCCGCTGGCCGCATATGGTGGCCGGCGCGACCTGATGGCCAACATGGCTCCATTGGGGAAATGCTACCAAGCAGGAACCTTGAGTGGCAACCCGGTCGCCGTCGCTGCTGGGCTGGTCACTCTCCGCTTGGCAGCCAAACACGGATTCTACGAGCAGCAGTCCTCTAAAGTCACTCGGCTCATAACGGGGCTGCGGAATCTCGCCAATCGTCGCGGAATCCCGCTTCAATTGTCACAAGCAGGAACGATGTGGGGATTTTTCTTCAGCGAGCGCCCGGTGCGTTCATTCGCGGATGCCTTGGCTACGGATACGCAACGTTGGAAATCATTCTGTCTGGGCATGTTCCGTCAGGGCGTCTACTTGGCCCCGAGTCCCTTCGAGGCGGCTTTCTGGTCGAGCGCGCACGGCCCTGCGGAGGTACGCCATACGCTGGCGGCGGCTGAGATCGCCTTCGATGCCTGAAGTCCAGAGCTGAACCCACATGGATCGATGGATGTCTAAAACATGCCAAAAGAAGCTTTGGACAGCCAGTTTCTGTCAGCAAGGACGTCGATCTGACGGTGGCATAGCAAAATCGATCGAATAGCCTGTCGCCGTTATGCCCGATTTACTTCTCGACGACAGCAGCCAAGTGAGAGCGCCAAAAACTATCATCGTGATGGATCTTCTTTTTTGTGGTGACGCCAACCCCGTCCAGGGACCACGCCTCCGATCTATGACCATGCGCCCCACTCATCATGCCAGCCAGGGATTTTCCATCCTCGAGGTGATGATCGCCATCGCCATCCTTGCGACGGTTCTATCGGTTCTAGCGGGCAACATCTTTACCTTGAGTACGGCGCGCACCGCGGCCAAGGAGAGCGCGATCGTCAATGAGGTCATGCGTGGCCTGGTCGAGCGCATCCAGGCGGCTGACTTCACGACGCTCGGGCAGCTCAACTCGAATCGCGGCAATCTCGGCGCCTGGTCTTGGCACAGGCGTCGGTTTGCGCGCCCTCCGGCGGTCGCCGCGGCCAACCCGCCGATGACCGAGGAGATCCCCTCCGCCGCGGTTCCGCTCCTCGCTGACGCCGCCAACGTGCTGCCCTTCGCCAACTGCCTGCTGCCG
>JANPIY010000703.1:0-3123 GCA_031425255.1 Planctomycetota bacterium | reverse complement strand
GAAGACCACGCCATACGCGTCCGAACGGACAACTCCAGTTACCTCCTTGCCTGAAGCACCCCCAGGGGGCGCCCGGAAACTCTGCGGCCTCTGCAGCCTCTGCGGTTGGAACTGCCTGTTTGCGAGGACGGTAGGCATGAGGCCCTCATGGGCTCGGCAGAACCAAAAAAAAACGAGGCGCGGAAAACCGCGCCTCGTTCCTGATGCCGTCACCCTGCGCTTCAGGGTTTGGGAAACTTATCCAGCATCGCCTTGGCCTGCGACACGTATTCGTCCATGCCGAAGCGTTCCACCACCTGATCCATGCGCGTACGTGCGTCGCGTAGGGCCTGGTCGCCGATCGCCTTGGGAATCCCTGGTGACTTGTAGTCGGTGAAGCGACTGTCGGCGTACTTCTGGGCGCTCTCCCAAGCCTGTTTCGCCGAGTCCTCGACGAAGCCGCGCAGATGATCGAACTTGCCCTGTTCGAACTTCTCCTTGAACGCGCTGAGCTTGTCGAGCGCATCCTTGAAGCGCTCGCCCTTGACCAGCGCGCGGACTTCGCCGTGCGCGAGTTTCTCCTGGTCGGAGGTGATCGCGGCCAGACGACGGTCCTTCTCCTGTTCGATGCGGATCTTCTGTCCGTTCACCTCCTGGATCATCCCGGCGTAATCGGTGACGTATTCATCGCGGCCGCCGGCGGGCGGTTCGACCGGATTCTTGAGGAACAGCTCGGTGAGCTTCTCGTGTTCGACCAGGGCGGCATCGTCGAGGTCGGCGAGTTTGCGGAACCCTTCCATCACCTTGCGATGGTTGCCCTCGGCTTTGAGATCGCGCTCGATCTTGTCGATGCGGGCCTCGGTGGCGTGGATCGCCTTGGCGAGCGCAACGGCCTTGTAAGCCTGTTGGGTGCTGGCGAGGTTGGGGTCGTGTTCGTCGATCGGTTCCTTGGCGTTGCCGAGCATGGGCACGGCGAGGACCTTGAGTCCGTCATTGAAGGCCTCGCGTGCCAGCTTCGGTTGACGATTGTTGAGCGTGGAATCGATCAGGGTGAGTTTGCGTTCACCCTCGGCCAGAAGGCCCTGCGCTTCACGCGACAAGGGATTCTCGCGCAGGAAGACGTACCAGCCGCCGGCCACCGCGCCGAGGAACAACACCAGGCACAGCACCAGGACGACGAATGATTTCACTGCCTGGGAACGCGCGGCCTTTTCCGCCGGGGTCAGCAGGCGGGCGCTCTTGGGCACGGTGGTCTTGGACGATGACTGGACATTGATGCGACGGGAGCTGCGACCGGCTGCACCGCGGCGGCTCGATGCGCTGCTCGCGACTTCACCATCGCCGGCATCGGTGGACGCCGCCTCGTCACCGCCTGCCGGATCGATCGGCTCCAGGGCCGAAGGCGGTGGGTTGCGAGTGCTGGAAGGGCTGGTGGGGCGGCCACCAGCAGCACGTGGACGACGGGACGTAGCCATAGGTCAAGACTCCTGGAACAAGGGCGGGACGCTAAGCCCCACCCCGGCCTCAACAACCGTCGAGAACTGAGCTTGGCGACACTGTGTGGTCAGCGGAGGCCAGGTGTCATGCACCAATGCTTCCGTATCTGGGTTTGCACGACATGCCGCCCGCGCAGTCGCCGCCCTCACCCCGTCGGCGGGACGATCTGATTGTTCTTGTCGAGCAGGATGACCTTCGGCTGGTGGTTGCGGACCTCGTCCTCGTTCATCATCACGTAGGTCAGCACGATCAACTGATCGCCGACCTGGGCATGGCGAGCGGCAGCGCCGTTGACGATGAAGTCGCGTTTGCCGCGTTCCCCAGGGATGAGGTAGGTCTCGAGCCGGTAGCCGTTGCTGATGTTGAGCACCTGGACCTTCTGGTTCACCAGCATGCCGGCACGTTCGATGAGCTCGATATCGACCGTCAGGCTCCCCTGGTAGCCCAGGCGGCATTCGGTGACCGTGGCGTGGTGGATCTTGGCCTGGAACATCTCACGTAACATGGCGGCACTTCCTGGAGGGGCGGAATCATGGAGCGGGCGGCGGCCGAGAAACAGGCAATGCTCGTCGTCTTGGCGCTGGGAACGCCGGCTTCAGTCCAATGCTGTCTAAGCTCATGAAGAAGAATCGCCCGCAGAGACGCGGAGGAAAGGCAAAGCAGGGGCTTTTTCACCTCTGCGCCTTTGCGCCTCTGCGGCCAAGTATTTTTGCTTCACACCATTGGACTGAAGTCGGCGCTCCCAGCGGCATCCACCGGGCCTAGAAGCGGAAGCCGACGTTGAGATTGATGTAACCCCCTCCGCCGCTGTAGGTGAACTCGCGCTCGACGCCCGCCCCGAGGTCGCGATCGACGTTGGCGTAGAATCCGGAGGCGCCGAGGTCGGCACCGAGCTGGAGTCCGAAATCGAAGGTGTAATAGGCGCCGACCTGGACCGCGAGCTGGCCGTAGGCGCCTGATTCGGAGTCCGTGTCCCCATCGGTCTCGACCTTGGCCTGACCACCGGACAGCACCACCGCCGGCAGTTCGAAGTGCCAGTTGCGGGTCGGGCGCCAGACGAAGGCGCCGTACACGTCCACCCCCGCGGCGTGGACGGTGGCTTCAGGGCGGCTGACGCCGACCTCAGGCTCACCGTTGTGCGAATGGGCGAACAAACCACCGCCCACCGCGAAGCCGACACCCCCGGGACGTGCGCGCAGGTAGATCAGGTGCACGGCGATGCCACCGCCGCTGCCGTCCTCGTAATCAGCCTCGTCATCGAGGTCCTCGTCGCGCACCGTGGTGATCCCACCTCCGCCGCCCAAAGAGAGGCGTAGATCGAGGTTGTTGAGGGTGCTGCGGTCGACGATCGCCGGGGCCGGAGCCGGCGTGGGAGTGACGGCCGGACCCTCGGCAGCCATCAGCGCGAGGGAGGGAACCAGGAGGAGGACGGCGGCGCGGGAAATGGGCGACATGGAAGCTCCTTGCTCGGTTGAGGTGCTCACGGCACCAGTATATGTGCGATCGTTTACTATCGATATCAGCCAGGGGAACCCTGCGGACGTACACGTTCCACGACCTCAAGGCCATGCCCGGTCAAGGCGGCGATATGGCGATCCGAACTGGTGATCAGACGCATCTGACGAACGCCCAGGTGGTGCAAGATCT
>JANPIY010000702.1:0-6580 GCA_031425255.1 Planctomycetota bacterium | reverse complement strand
GATGAAGACCAACGCCGCGGTGCGCTGCTGCTGTCCGTCGACGCCGGTCCAGGCGCCACGGATGCCGGCGATGAAGGCGCCGTCGGCGACGCGCACCCCGGGTTGGCCGCCATGCCCATGCGCGGCGGCGACCCATTCGGTTCCCGACCATACCAAGGGTTTGTAATGGGCGGCGATGATGTGCTGATCGGCAGGCCATAACTGGTCGAGACGCCACACCGGCTTTCCGGCAGCAGTGATGGGGTTGCCGTCACTGGCATTGGTGATCGTGCCTTCCCATACCGCGGGCAGGCGCCACAGCGGGGATGTCCCGTCGCCACTGCTGACGCTGAGATCGCGCAGCGTCAGGTCGCCACCGGTGAACATGCCCTCGATGCGCGGCAGGAGCACCAGTTCGTCCCCCTTCCCGAGGGTCGCGCTCCAGGCCGACAGGTCGAAGCGCTCACCATTCTTCAGCGGTGTGCTGAGGAGCTGCTTGGCGCTCGTGGCGGTCTTATGCCAGAGGGTCAGACGCGTCGCATTGCCGCCATCCCACAGGCGCAACTCGGCGCTGCCGGAGAGGCGGTGTTCACCCGCTTTCTCTGCGATGTAGATGAGCGCGCAGAGCTTCTCACCCGGCGAAGCACTATGCGCGGCGCGAAATTCCATGCGGATGCCGCGATCCCGTTGCTCGCTTTTCGGCTGGCCACCGAAGCCGTCCTTCCCAGCGACCCACCAGCCGTCCTTCCACGTCAGTGGCCGATAGTTCGCCGACACGGATGGCTCAGGCGGGAACACCTGATCCAGACGCCATACGGCGCGGCCATCCGCCATCGCCGGATTGCCATCGCTGGCGCCATTCGTGGTGCCAGCCCACACCAGCGGCAGGCTGACGGCGCCACCCGCGGCGACGAAGCTCGCGTGTTTGCGGTCGAGCGGTTCGATCGCCTTGAGGTAGTCACGGCCAGGCGTGCGCTTGGCATCATACAGGAACACCGGGCGCCCGCTTTTCGCCAACGTCAGTTTCCGACCACCCAGCGGCAAGGCGCGGCCCATCGCGTCCTCGGCGATCAAGCCATCGCAGGGCAGTTCGAGCACCACATCGGTCGCGGCTTCGCGGTCCGCATAGGCCACCATCACACCGCGCTGGTTGCGCAGATCCTGGAAGACGCAGAGGTTCGCGCCAGGCGGACGCACGTGGCCCAGGGTCTCCGACAGGCCGAGGTGGTGATTCATCACGTTCCATGCCGGCACCAGCGGCAACGGGTTGCCGTACCAGTCCCACAACATGGTGCCGGGGCCCGAGTAGTCCCAGAAACTCATGCCGTGGGTCTCGTAGCCGGTGTGGAAGAGGATGCATTTGTCCTGCCCGGCCACGGTCAGTTCGACGATCGAATCGACGGTGGCGTTGGTGCTCTGGGCACTGGTCAGGCGGGTGCAGGCGATCGGCTCATCGACGATGGTGTTGGTGAACGACCAGCCTTCGTTGAACCAGATCTCGATGTGCTCGCCGCCGACGGCTTTGAGATTTGCCTTCATGCGCTTGAGCGCCATCGCATCGGCGAGCCAGCCCTCGTGGTAATCGTGCCAGGAAATGATGTCGATGACCTTGGCCCCGCCGTTGACCAGCAGGTGATGATTCAGTCCGCTGGGGATGCCATAGACGTTATTGATCATCACTTTGGCCGTGGGATCGGTGCGCTTGAGCAATTTCGCCGTGCGAACGGTGAATTTCGCATACTCGTCCTTGAGGTTGTCCCAGCGGTCGAACTCGGGCTCGTTCTCGATCTCGTAGATCAGCGATCGTCCGCGGTAGTGCTCGGTCGCCTTGATCACGTACTGATCCCATGCCGTGACCAGGGACAGATCATCCCAGCGCGGATCATCGGCCTTCCAGCGCATGTCTTTCGGCAAGGGACTGGACCCTTCCTTACCCTCAGGATCCATCGCCCACTTTGGCCAGCCATAAAGCACCATGTGCGAGCTGATGCCGAGGCCTTCCAACAGGTCGAGTTCCTTATCGAACCAATGGAAGGTCTCGCGGTTGTCCGGCTGGTGGTCCTGCCACTTGGTGTGCGGGAACCAGCGGCTCCAGGCGAAGCCCATGCGGCTGCCGAGTTTTGCTGAATGCGGTCCGAAGAACGAACCGCCAAAACGTTCGCGCAGATCCGCTTTGCGTGGCGCATATGGATACGGCAACGACGTCAGCGGCTGGTCGCTGCTGTCGATCAGCCTCCCATCCCTGAGCACGCTGACACGCGCCAACACCGTGCCGGGAGTTTCGAGCGTGAGTGGCGCGACCTCATGCACCGTCTGTCCGGGTGCGAGAGTCACCTGCCGCTCGATCGCCTGCCCACGCGGTTCAGTTCCTTCATAGTCGATGAGCTGCCAGCGCAGCGTGATCGCCTGGGGGGTGGTTCCCGGGTTCGACGCATGCGCGGTCACGCGCACGCTCTGGCCACGCTCCAGCAGGTTGCCGTCGACGGTGTAGCCTTTGAGATCCTCGCAGGTCGCCAGCACTTCGACCGCACGGCGTGGCACGAAGTCCTGGGTGCCTTGCGGCTCCTGCGTCACCACCACCCCGTCGACGGTCAGCGGCACCGACCCTTCGAACTGCACCAGGTAATGGGGATGGGGCCAGAAGCCGTCCTGCGGCACATCCGCCGGCATGCTGATGGTCACGCGCTGCCACGCGTTGGTGATGGGTGCGGACTTGGTCGCCTCGCGTTTCCACAGGCGGCCGTGGTTGTGACCGACTTCACGCGCACTGGGTGGAAGCTGCACCCGGACCTCGCCCGGTCCGTCCGCCTTCACCCAGAAACTGACGGTGATCGGTTTGCCGCGTTCGCACACGAACGGGGCGCTCATGACGTTCCCTTTGTCGATGCGCAGCGCCTGCGCGCCATTCCTGCCCCCCTCCACCAAGCGGTGATGGGCCGGCTGGATGTTGTGCCAGTACAACAGGCCCCCTTCGAAGGAGCCGTTGCGCAGGAGGTTTTCAACCGCGCCGAGGGTGGCCGGACCGAGCGCCAGCAGGACGGGAGCGATGAGTAGACGGAGCATGGGCGAGGTTCCTAACATGGCGCAGCGGGATACCACCGCGGTCACTGGCCGTTGACGGTCATAACGGCAAGAGTTCGGATTTGGAACCTTCTAATTTCTCTCGTCACGCTTATCGTCGCGAGCCGTTCATCGGCACCACGCCCCCTTGCGAGCACCCATGCGCCCACTCCTTCCCTTGGTCCTGCTCATCCTGTCCACGCTGTGCGCCCACAGCGGAGAAGCTCTCACCACGTCCGCTGCGCTGGTGGCCGCGGTCCGTGACGGTGGCGAAGGTGCGGCCATCACTCTCGCCGCCGGCACCTTCGAGATCGACGCGCCACTCGAACCGAAGGCCGGCATGACCATCACCGGCGCGGGAATGGACCGGACGATCATCACCGGCGTCGCCGCCTGGAAACCATCGACCGCCACCTTGCCCGATCCGGAGATGAAGACCAAGGGCATGGACACCAACGCCTACCTCTTCCGGCTGAAGGACAAGGCGGGCGATATCACCATCTCGGGCATGACGCTGCGTGCTCCGCAACTGCACGGCGCGTTGTTCGCCTGGGAACCGACCAACCTCCATCTGCACCACCTGCGCATCCAGGACGTGCTGTGGAGCGGGGTGCGCACCTTCGGCATGAAGAAGTCGAAGATCATCGACTGCGAGTTCATCGACGCCGGCGGCCGCTGGGAACGTGGCCAGCCGGGAACCAAGGGCGGCATCACCGGCGGCGGCATTTTCGCCATCTGGATGGCCGACTGCGAGATCGCCCACAATCGCTTCCGGCGCACGCAACTCGCGCAGCAAGACGAGTTCTATGGCATCAAGGTGCGCCAGGCAAAACGCTGCAAGGTCCACCACAACACCATCGAGGCGAACTTCTCCATGGAGTTCCCCTTCGAGAACGACGAGGACAACGAGATCGCCTACAACATCTGCCACGGCACCATCTCCATTCCGAAACACGGCGGCGGTCCGGTCCCGGCGAGCGGCAAGACCTTCCACATCCACCACAACATTTTCTACCACGGCTACTCCATCGAGTTCGTCCGCAACGGCGTGGAGGTCGATCACAACTTCTTCGACTTCGATGTGGTCAAGGCCGATGGCATGAACCTCATCTCGGGCTTCGGCAGCGCCGACGCCAAGGGCCCGGCGTGGTTCCATAACAACCTGGTGAAGAACCCCGGTCGCGGCGTGGTGTGGATCAACGAGGTCTTCAACCATCTGGAGATCCGCAACAACCACATCATCACCAACACCACGCCCACCCCGCGCAAGGAAGGCCTGTTCGGCTTCAATGCGAAGAGCGACTTCAGCACCATCACCATCCGCGACAACCTCATCGAGTGTATCGGCCAGCCGCGCCCGCTGGTACGCAACGCCGAGAGCCTGGGCGCTACCTTCAGCAACAACGCCCTGACCAACGTCGCCGACGTGGACAAGCTGAAGAATCCCGCCGGCACCACCAAGCCAGGGCTCGAAGCACCGCTCGCCTTCACCTGCGGCGTCCACGACGAGATGACCGTTGCGGACGGTGAGGCCAAGCGATCCCCCGCGGGTAAAGCCGGCAAGTGACATGAATGTACTGAGGCCAGGGTGTTCGAACCTGGCTTCCTGCGACTGCGATGGCTGCGCGAACGAGGATTCAGCTCAGCCGCGGGCTTTCGGCAGGGCCGGAGCATGGTCATCGACCGTCTGCACCGTCGACGTGAGCACCAGCCACCAGGTGGTGAAGCCGGGATCCGCCTCGCGGACGATGCCGACGCTGCGGCGTTCCTCCCGGCTGCCGCTCGTCACCGGCACCAGCAGGCTCGACCCGGTGGGAATGAACCAGCCTTCCACTGGTGGCGGTGGGGTCCTCGATTCCAGTACCCGAGGTTCTTCCCAGCGCAGGTCGAGTGCATCGACCTGCGCCTGTCGCTCGTTCACCTCGATGAGGTGGCTGCGTCGTGCGAGCAGTTCCCGCACGCATGCTCCCTCCGGCGTGGCTTCGATCCGTACGGTGCTGGCGACACCGTCTTCAATAGTCTCCTCCACCGCCTGCCATCCAGTGGGGGTGCGGCGGTAACCGGCGACGTAGGCCCGGCGATCACCGAAGGAGACCATTCCGGCTTGCCCCGAAGCGAGCAGGAGTCTCGGCTGCGACAACACCTCCTTGGCGGCGGCAAGCACCTCCACCCGCTGCCTGGCACTCAGCAGAGCAGGACGGTCGTAGTGCGGGGATCCCGCCGCTGGATCCGGAACCAGCACCGTCATCTCCACCAACACCAGTGGATGCTCCTCGGTGTCGGTGGCGGGAGTGAAGGATGGGCTGGGCGATACGACCGAGGCACGTTGGAGCTGCCACGGCGTGAGGGATGAGGCGGAGATGGGCTGCGATGTCACCGCGGCGCGATCGAGGTGCGTCACCGACGCTGCTGGGACCGCCGCTTCCCCGGCGGCGGTCTGCCATACCCGCGCCGCGACCAGGAATAGGGACGCCATACCCGCTACGCTCGCCGCCGTGGCGAGCGACCTCGTGCGCAGCACATGCGCTGTCGGCCCGTCATCCGCTCCGGCGGGTACCACCTGGTCGCCATCCTCGATCGCAGCCAGGCCCGCCAGAAGACCCGGTTGCAGCAGTACGAACCCAAGCAGCAGGAGTTTTCGCCGCAGGGAGGCCAGAACACGCCACGTCCGTACGCGCGCCGTCAGCGCCGTGCAGCCCTGCGCCCGCGCGATGGCCGCGAAGTCCAATCCGGCACGGAACCGCAGGTCGAGCGCGCTGCGCTGCGGATGGGGCAGCGCAGCCACCGCGGCCCACAACACTGCGTCCCGATCCGCCTCCACCAGCCGTTCCAGCGGCGTCGGCCGCTCGGCCTCCACGGGACGACGGCGCATCCAGCCGCTCACTGCCCGATGCCGGGCCTGCTGCCGTTCACGCAGACGCAGCGCCGCACGCAGGGCGACCTGACGCAGCCACGCACGCACATCTCCCGCCGCGTCCTCACTACGAGCAGCGAAGCGCCAACGACCATGGCCAAGCATCAACCAGGTCTCCTGCACCGCCTCTTCGGCCAGATCACGGTCCCGTAACACCCGCTCCAACCACGCGACCAAGGTCACCTGATACGCTTCCGCCACCGCGGCGAGGGCCGTCGGATCTTGCGCTGCTGCCTGTAACCGTGCGACCGGATCGTGGATCATGCTGGTGCTCATGAGGTGGACTCCGCCCCATGAAGCAACCTGCAGGTCTAGATGTTACCGGGAGGTTGCGGGCTCGCTGAAACAGCTCCGGATCAGAACCTCCATCCCAGACCAATACCGCCGACCTACTTCACCGGTGTGGCGCTCAGCGACGGGTAGCCGACCAGGGGAGGCTTCTCCCCTGGGCGTGCCGGGGCGCCGCCGTAGGTCACCAGTGCGCTGCTCTTGTTGCCGCCACGCAGCGCCTGCCCTGCCAGGAAGGTGCGCCGTTCCCCTCCGCGGGTTTCGACCACCAGCGTCCCGGACGGTTGTTTGCGCAGGACGTTCTCGTGCAGGTTGATGGTGGCTTCGGCGTCGATGATG
>JANPIY010000701.1:0-2378 GCA_031425255.1 Planctomycetota bacterium | reverse complement strand
TGATTCATCGAGGTGGCGCCAGCGACAGCCAATGTCCCACCCGCGGAGATCTTGCCTGCTCCGATCTTGACCTTTCCAGGCTCGGTCGCTCCCGGGGCCGCACCGGTGACGACCAGCGAATCGTTCACCGCGTCGAATGGTGTCACCAGATAGTTCTTCTCGGCTGCTTGACAGCCGATGATGGTCAAGGCGAGGATCAGCAGGCGGCTTTTCATGGGTACTTTCGGTGAAGGGGTTCGGGCGATGGGAGAAGGGCATGAAGGGCGTTAGCGACAGGTGATTCGCGTGACCATAAATTCCTAATAAACATGGAAGACAGGGATCAGGATTGAGGGGCCTTAGGGAAAACTCGAGGGGCTGACGTGGCCGATTGCCGCACGGCAAGCATGCGCTCAGTGGCCTCTAGCATGGTCGCCAAACGCTCATTCTCGTGTTCGAGCGCGAGCTTGAGACAACGATTCATGGCAATTCGACCTTATGGTTTGCGGAAGATGGTGGAGGGAGGCTCATTCTTTGTGAGCCGCGATCTTGAGTATCTGCTCGATAGTCGCGAGACGATCCTTGAGCTGCTGATTCTCCAGGCTGAGCGCATCGGTCTTCTTGCCGAGCACCTCGGCCATATTCGCCAGCTCTTGGTTGCGCTTGCTGGTTTCGATGGCGTAGAGCGTCAGCTCCTCGATCTTTTCCATCTGCTTGACCATCATCTCGGCGACTGGCAGGCCATCCTTTTCGAAGACCGCGGCGGCAGGAACACCAGGAAGGTGCCGGTCGCGCTTGATCAGGGCTTCGACTTCAGCCAGGGGACGCAGGCGGTAACCGTCGGCGAACACATAATCGGCGAAAGGGTTGACCTGGACCTTGATCTCCCTGGCGAAAACCGTTCCGCCGATGCGGGCATTACCACCGGTCCGTATCTGTCCCCCGCCAATGAACACTTCGCTTGCAACCGGAATCGCTCCCGAGTCAGTCCCAGTGAAACTCCATTGACCGTAATTGGGGTCGTAACGCGTGTGCCTCGTGTACATTCCGTTATTGTCCCGTGAGCCGAATTCCAGCCAACGGTCGACGTTCGACGCGCTATTCTTGGCTCGGATTTCTGCGCCGAACGTACTTCCCGTGAGGAGCTGGACCATGGTCTGATCTGAGCTGATGCTGAGTCCCTTGTTGGTGACCAAAACACCAGCGGTGGCGACCAGAACATTGGCGCGGATGACTCCACCTCCGATGCGCACTTGATTGGCGGGGGAACTACCTGGATCGGTGCCCAGGAAGATGCCGAATGGCGCGGAACCGCCCTTGATGGTGAAGCATTCGTAAATGCCATCATTGTCCGCTGAGGCCAGGGTGAGGTTGCCATTGCCGCCCTCGTTCGCGCAGTAGGGGCGCAGCATGATGGCATTGTCCGAGGTGCGAGCGAGTACGCGGTAGTCATTGATGGCGTTGCCGGAAGCATTGAGGCCAAACCCCTTGGCGTGCACGCTTGCGTTAGCTGACATGGAGCCACCACCTATCCGCACTTCCCCGGCACCCGGAGCCCCTGTCAGTTGTCCCTTGATGACGATCGTAGCCGCAGTGACATCATCGGGGGTTCTGGGATAAATAGCATCTGCCGCCTGGGAGCTGACGATGGCAAGAAGGGCAAGGCATACACGTTTCATGAGGTTCCTCTGCTGCGGCAGGTCTGGATACGGATCGCTTCATTCCTTCGCCAAATCACGCCAAGTGACCCGGAAAAGAAACGCGCACGGGTGGTGATGGCGATCGTATCGCCAATCCCATCTGAAATGCGGGGCGCAGGCTAGGAGCGCCGATCGGATCCACAAGACGGCGGTTTTCGGCCGTTTGCCCGCCGAGCCATCACCGGGCGCTCAGGTATTTTCCCAGGGCATGCATCGATGAAGGATTGGTGATGGTTGCGGGTGTTTATTCCGGCAGCGATTCATGTCGCTCGAACGGACATGGAGATGTTTTCGCCGGGGGAATCCCCATCTGGGATTCCCGTATTGCACATTATTGGTCATGGTCGAGTGGATGTGTTAAGTCCAGGACATCGGCACGATTTCAGGAACGCGCGTCGCCGCCCGCCTGATGGGAATGGAATCTGCCGGGACCTCGTCCTACGAATGGATCTCCATTCCTAGGCCCGACTGGAGATCCCGTCCCTTGAAATGGCCGCTGGAAAAGGCGGTGGCGATTTCAATCGAACGCCAGGTGTGCTTGCGATGGGATTGCCCCTGGCCGGCTGGCAGCCGGCGGTCAATGCCGTTTAGCTAAGAGTCCAAGAAATACCTCTTGACAACGATCTGCTTTCGAGGCGCCGGCCTTGATGCAGATCTCTGATTTTACCGCAGTTTTCCCCACTCTTATCGGCCAAGTGC
>JANPIY010000700.1:0-3124 GCA_031425255.1 Planctomycetota bacterium | reverse complement strand
CCGAGATTGAAGTAATAGCCGGGCGCCGGGATGGTGTCTGCCGGCAGATTGCTGCAGCCGAATGCGTCATCGATCACCGGTAGGGCCCCGGTCGGATGCACGTCGCGGTCACCGGTCGCGGTGTTCTGGTAGAGCAGCATGTGCTCGGCCGAGATCGGCCACGCGGTCACGGCGGTGGTCCAGGCGGGGCTCGCCGCGGTCGGCGCCGCGGTGTAGTAGACTTGAAGGCTGCTCAAGGTGGGAGCGATGGTGAAGTCGGTGGTGGCCTCGTCGCCATCCCGATCGTAGAGCAATTGGCCAGGGCCGACCAGCCGCTGGTGCTCGAACGGACGACCGGCCAGTTCAGGGATGTTGCCGAGGGTCCGCACGATGGTCGCCCCCTTCTGAGCATCGCGCACGTATTGGCCGAAGGGGCCGCCGGTGGCCCAGGTCGGCGACCGGCTGTCATTGGCCGAGGTGAATTTTTCGCCATTGAAGGCATGGGCGGTCGATCTGGGGGCGTCACCGTTGAGATTCGCGATCCCGGTCATCACCCCGTTGTCGTCGGTGGCGGCCTGGTCGCGCGGGATGGTGAACGGATCGGGCACGAAACCCGGCGTCGCAGCGGCGGCAGCGCTGTACAGCGGATGGGTCGCATTGCGTACCGCGAGCACATTGCCGCCCTTGCGCATGCGGTAGATGCCGTCGATGCCGGTGATGGTGACGCGCGAGCCGGCGGTGCCGATGCGGACCCCGCCCCCGTTGCTGGCCGAGTCGTGGTAGTTGCCGCTCAGGTACTGGTTGCCCTGGCCGCCGATGTAGATCGCCCCGTTGGAATGCACCGCGCCCTGGACGGCGATCGAGGTGCCGACCCAGAATTCGAGGTCGCCGGTATTGCCGCTCGCGGCGTAGAAGATCGCGTATTTGAACAGCGAGTTGAGCTTGAGCTGGACCACGCGCTGCGACTGCAGGGCGCACACCCGCTGACGCTGGTTGTTCCACGGCGCGGCGGGGTTGGCCGAACCGGTGGCGGTGATGTCTGATGGATTCACCGCATTGAAGCCGGCGAGGTTGGCCGGATCGGCGAGCAGGAAGGCCTCGGTGGCGATGCGGTAGGTATAGAATTCGTAGTTGTTCACGTACGAACCGGTGGGCGGCAGGATGTTGGTATCCGCCACCGGATTGACGGTGTAGGCGCTGGAGAGATCGCTGACCGGCCGCGTCGGATCGCTGCGCGCCATGACCGGTTCGATCCTCCAGCGCACCAGGCAGTCGCCGAACCACTGGATGCCGAAGTTGGGATTGGGTTCGAGATCGAGACCGGCGAGATCGTTGTTGGCGGCGAGATTGACCAGGCGCACCTCGAGCATCGCCGCGACGCCCTCGGCGGCGTACACCGCGCGCTGACGCGCCGCGGCGAGATTTTCCATCCTGGTCACGCCCATCGCCCGTTCGGACGAGATCGCGAGCAGCGCGGCGACGATCACCACCACGCCGAAGGACACGGCGAGGATCGAGCCGCGGCGGGCACGGTTGCGGACGGAGGGATACATGGCGTACCTCACTGGACGGTGTGGCCACCCTCGGTCCCCAGCCAGTCGCCGAGGTTGAGGGCGTATTCCGGATCGACGGTGCTGCGCAGCGCAGTGGTGACCTGCACGCGATGGGTCTGATAGCCGCGTCCATCCTGGGCCTTGGACAGGTACAGGGTGATCCGCACCTGATTGACGTTGAGCGCGGGCGCGGTGCGGTAGGTATCGACCACCAGGCGATCGACCGCTTCGGAGAGCACCACATCGTTCTGCACCGCACCGGTGCCATTGCGGTAGCGCCGCACCAGGCGGCCCTTGCCGTTGTTGGGGTTGGTGGTCACCACATAGCCCCACTCGCGCAGGAAGTCGGGGCGCGGATTGGCGGCATAGGCCGCACCGCCGCTGGCATCGGGGCTGGCAAGGTGCGATTCCCACGCCAGCGGGATGTCGCTGATGACGTTGCCGACCGGGGCATAGATGTTGAGCGATGGCGCGATCACGCCGGTGCGCGCGTTGGCGTACGAGGCGATGGTCTGGGGTACGACGTTGAAATCGATGCGCGCCGGCCTGAGCGCTGCCGGCGAAGCCTGGGCGACCGCGGTGCGCACCTTGAGGAAGATGACCTCCTGGCTGGCGAGGCGGTGTTCTGCGGGAAGGCTGGCCGGCAGCGAGGCGGGATTGAGCACGTCGGTGCGGGTAGACGGATTCCAGGCGGCGAACTGGCTGCCGCGACCACTGGCGGTCTGCACCTGGATGAACGGGTAATAGCGCAGGGCACGGTCCTGCGCCGCGGTGCCGCTGCGCAGCCCATCGAGATCGTTGACGTCGCCGCCGAACGGCGAGCGCAGGACGCCGTCGCCATCGCAGTCGAGCGGCACGTACCACGCGCTGTTGCCGAGGTCCTGGACCATGGTGTCGATGATGCGCCGACCATCGAGCACGAGATCGCTTCGCATCTCGTCCTGGTTGGCGTACATGCGTACGCTGACCAGCGACTGCAGCACCGCGGCCATGACCATGGTGAAGATCGACAGGGCGATCGTCACTTCGAGCAGGGAGAAGGCGCGACGCATGGGCTATCTCCTCCGCGCGAAGACGACTTCGTGGGTGCGCGGCGCGCCCGACATCGAATCCCAACGCAGGTGGATGCGGAAAACGACGGCGTTGCGCACCTCGGTGAGGTCGATGAGCGTGGGATCGCGTTCCAGCACGAACGCCGGATTGGCCCGGCGCGTTGCCCAGTCGGTGCGCGAATTGCATTGCCAGTCGCCACTCAGGGCGTCGGTGCACACCGCCATATCGTAGAACTCGACATGAACCGCGAGATTGCGCAGGGCGCTGGCGCCGCCCCACAGGCCGAGTCCGCGCAGCGGTCGGTTGGCGGCCAAGCCATTGGCGGCGCGGATCGCCCGCGCGCGGGCGAGGTCGAAGCCGGTCGCGGTCAGGTCGGGATCAAGAGTCAGCGGATTGTTGATGGCGAGGTGGTAGGTGCCCATGTCGACGACGACGGTGTCGGTCTCGGCGAGCGGCTGCGACTCGGTGGCCGCGGCGCCATCGCGACGATGCCACGACCAGGCGTTGAGGTCGCTCTGGGTCGCCATCCTCCGGCCGAG
>JANPIY010000699.1:0-9319 GCA_031425255.1 Planctomycetota bacterium | reverse complement strand
GCGCGCAGCGTGGTGGCGTCGGACTTCGCCATGCTCAATGAGCGCCTGGCCCAACACTACGGCCTGCCCGCGGTCGCCGGAGTCGCCATCCGCAAGGTCACCCTCCCCACGGACAGCGTGCGCGGTGGCCTGATGACGCAGGCCAGCGTCCTCAAGGTCACCGCCAACGGCACCACCACTTCGCCAGTGGTGCGCGGAGCCTGGGTCATGGAGCGTATCCTCGGCCTGCCGCCGCCGCCGCCGCCGCCCAACATCCCGGCGGTCGAGCCGGACATCCGTGGGGCCAAGACCATCCGTGAACAGTTGGCCAAACACCGCAGCCAGGAATCCTGCGCCGCCTGTCATACCAAAATAGATCCGGCCGGCTTCGCCCTCGAGCAGTTCGATATCCTAGGTGGTGCGCGCGAGCGCTATCGCGCCACCGGCGACGGCCAGCAGGTCGTCGGCTTCGGCAAGAACGGCCATCCCTTCGCGTTCCATGCCGCCCTGCCGGTCGACCCCACCGGCAATCTGCCCGACGGGCGGGCCTTCACCGACGTGCGCGCGCTGAAGCAACTGCTGCTGGCCGATGAACGTCAGATCGCACGCAATCTGGCGCGCCAGCTGGTGATCTATGCCACCGGTGCACCCATCCGATTCGGCGATCGCGCGCGCATCGAGCAGATCCTCGACCGTACCGCCAAGAACGGGTACGGCCTGCGCAGCCTGATCACCGCCATCGTCGAGAGCTCGCTGTTCCAGCACAAATGACCATGCCGACCCAACACCGGCCCACCTCCGACCACTGAGACCCCGCCATGACCCGCTCCGCTCTCAACCCAGACAGCATGCCGATCCCTCGCCGCCACTTCCTACGCGGCGCCGGGGTCGCGTTGGCGCTGCCCTTCATGTCTTCGCTGCTCCCCGCCTTTGCCCAGGAGAAGGCTGACGGGCACGCGCCCGCGGCACCCAGACGCATCATCGCCATCTGCAACAACCTGGGGCTGGTGCCGGAGAATTTCTTCCCCGTTGCCGCTGGCCGCGACTACCAGCTATCGCCGTACCTGGAGGTGATGAAGGAACATCGCGATCATTTCACGGTGTTCAGCGGGGTATCGCATCCGTACGTCGACGGCGGCCACCCGGCCGACAATTGTTTCCTCACCGCGGCGCCGCATCCCGGCAATGGCGGCTTCCGCAATACCATCTCGCTCGACCAGTACGCCGCGCAACGCATCGGCCATCTCACGCGTTTTCCGACCATGACCATGGGGGTGAACGTCAACGGCCAGCGCAGCCTGTCGTGGACCGGCGCCGGCGTACTGATCCCCTGCGAAGAGAAGGCCGCGGTGGTATTTCGCCGGCTGTTCATCCAGGGCAGCCCGCAAGAGATCGCCGCGCAGAAGCGCCGCCTGGCGCTCGGCCAGAGCATCATGGATACCGTCGCCGACCAGGTGCAGGCGTTGACCACTAGGGTCGGCGTGCGAGATCGCGAGCGCCTCGACCAGTACATCACCGGGGTACGCGATCTGGAGCAGCGTCTGGACCAGTCGAAGGCGTGGGAGGATCGTCCCAAACCGACGGTAAAGGCTCAACCGCCCACTGACCCGGCATCACCCCAGGACTACCTGGAGAAGGTCAGGCTGATGTACGACATGGCGCGCCTGGCGCTCGAGACCGACTCCACCCGCTTGATCACCATCATGCTCGACAGCGTCAACTCGCCGACCATCGAGGTCCCCGGGACCACCATCACCGATGGCTACCACAGCCTGTCGCACCACGGCAAGAATACCGCCAAGCTCACGCAGCTCGCAGCCATCGATCGCGAACACATGCGCCTGCTCGGCGGCCTGATCGGTGGCCTGCGCGGGGTCAGCGAGGCCCAGGGCACGCTGCTCGACCGCACCATGGTGCTCTATGGCACCAACATGGGCAACGCCAGCACTCACGTCACCACCAACCTGCCGGTGGTGCTCGCGGGTGGCGGCTTCAAACACGGCCAACACCTGGCCTTCGATCGCGAGAACAACTACCCGCTGCCGAACCTGTTCGTCTCCATGTTGCAGCGCCTCGGCCTGGAGGAGGAACGTTTCGCCTCCAGCACGGGAACCATGCGTGGGCTCGAGATGGCCTCGTAAAAATATTTGGTTTCTCGGCGAGATGAGTGGGCTGGGAAACTGCAAGCACGTGGTCCGCTCTCGAGATCAATCGGAGAAAGGCTGGCCGCAGAGGCGCAGAGACGCAGAGGAAGACAAGAGCAGAGGCTTTTTGTCTCCGCGTCTCTGCGGCTCGATCCTCTTTCATTGACTGCACTGCACCCACTGATCACGCCGAAGAACCAAATATTTTCACCGGACGTGGTCGAGCAGCAGCAGGCCGTTGAGCAGGAAGCCGCTGGTCGGGGGCTGTTTCGCCAGGATCCAGGCCTCCGCGCGCGTCGGCTCGATCACTTCGATGAGCTCCATCGCCTCGTGGCTGCGCATGCCGGTCTGCACCAGGTCCTCGGCCAAGACCACGTGCAGGCGCATGCGGCAGAGGCCCGGGACCGGCTCGTAACACATCAGCGGACGACAGCGCCCCGCGCGGTAGCCGGTCTCCTCCTCCAGTTCACGGATGCCGGCGGCGCACGGATCTTCGCCGTGATCGATGCCCCCGGCCGGGAACTCGTGCAACCAGGCGCGGTAGGGATGCCGATAGATGCGCTCGATCACCAGGCGGTCGTCGGCCAGCAACGGCACCACCAGCACCGCGTCCCAGGTGGTGTCGATGAAGTGGTAGGTGTAGTCGCCCCCTCCCGGGGCGGCGAGGTCCTCTTCGATATGGGTGAAGAAACGGTTGCGGACCGGCTCGCGACGGGCGTGGATCGGCGGTATATGCATATCTGACAGCGTTGAGGTGCGGCCAGGGTTGCAAACCGTTGACCAGCACGCGGGTTCCGAATCCGTCCCCAGCGAGGTCGCGCATGGTACCGGCAATGGAGAATCACCTGAGCGAACGCCCAGCGTCTGCTGCGCGGTCCCTCCACCCGCTGCCAGACGAGCTCCCACGTGCCCCACCCGCTGAACGCCTGCGCCCTCACCCTGCCGATCCGCGCCCGCGCCGGCGCCCTGCTGATGGTGTGCGTAGCCATCGCGTGCGCTGGCGAGGACGCGGGCATACCCACCCGTGCGTTCGTCCATTCGTTGTTCCATGACCACATGCTGCTGCAACGCGGGCGGGCGGTGCCGGTGTGGGGATGGGCCACGCCGGGCACCAAGGTGACGGTTGCCATCGCCGGCGCGCACGTGAGTGCGGCCGCCGACGCCAACGGCCGCTGGCAGGTGGCGCTGCCAGCGATGACGGCCGGTGGGCCCCACCGCATGACCATCAGCGGACCGCGCACCCTCACCATCGAGGACGTGCTGGTCGGCGATGTCTGGGTGTGTTCCGGCCAGTCGAATATGCAGGGCAACCTCGATCGCACCAACAACGGCAGCGCGATCGCCAACGCCAATGTGCCGGCCATCCGTTTCCTCTCCGCGATTCCCGGCAACGACAACGGGACCGAGGTGCCACTCGACGACTTCGCGGTCACCCGCGGCACCTGGCAGGTCTGTTCGCCGGCCAGTGCCGACAAGCTCTCGCGCACCGCCTACTTCTTCGGCCGCGACCTGCACGACCATCTGAAAGTTCCCATCGGCCTGATCGTGGTGGCGCTCAACGGTTCGCCGATCGAGTCATGGACGCCGCGGCCAGCGCTGATGAGCCTGCCGGCCTACGAGAACGATGACCGCTTCTACGCCGCCGACGATGTCTTCGGCGAGATCATCCCGCACTGGCATCTGCCGTGCACTCGCTTCAACAGCCTGATCCACCCGCTCGCGCCTTACGGCATCAAGGGTTTCCTGTGGTACCAGGGCGAGACCAATTCGGCCTGGCGGCATCCCAACGATCGCTACGCCGACCTGCTGGCGCTGATGATCCGCGGCTGGCGTGCCTGTTGGCGCGACGACACCCTGCCATTCATCACCATCCAGCTGCCCTCGACGCCGAAGCACAAGGACCTGCGCGAGGTCCCTGGGCGCAACTCCTGGGCGGAAATCCAGGATGCGCAAGCGCGCTCGCTGCGCCTGCCGCACACCGGCGTCGCCATCACCATGGATCTGGGGGACGGCGATCTGCACCCCAAGACCAAGGATCGTATCGGCGCGCGCGCCGCACTCGCGGCCAGACAGGTCGCTTACGGCGAAGCCATCACCGGCATGGGGCCGACCTTCACCACCATGCGCCGGGACGGCGCGATGGTGCGCGTGGCATTCGCCAACCGCGGCGGCGGCCTGGCCTCGCTCGACCAGGAACCGCTGCGCTTCTTCCTCATCGCCGGTGGTGATCGTCGGTTCGTCTGGGCCGATGCGCGCATCGACGGCGACGACGTGCTGGTGAGCCACGCGCAGGTGCCCGAGCCGGTGGCGGTGCGCTACGGATGGCAGAAGGACGGCCTGGTGAACTTCGGCAACCGCGACGGCATTCCGGCCTCGCCCTTCCGCACCGACACGTGGGAAGAGACCGGGGAGCGGACTCCGCGTCTGCGTGGCCCTTCCGGCAAGGGCATCCCTTGGGACGGCACGGTCTCGGTCTTTCCAGCGGCTCCTTTGCTGCTGGTGGCGCAACAAGGCCGGGGCGAGCAGGTGGCCGCCTTCGCCCGCGCCAATCCCCAGGCGATCGCCGCCTGGAACCAGCAGCGCTTCAACCTGCTCAATGCGGTGATCGTGGCGGGACATACCACCGTGGCTCAGCAGCTCATCGAGCTCGGCATCGATGCCACCATCCCGGAAGGCTCGGGCCTCTTCCCGCTGCACCGCGCCGCCCTGCATGGCCGCCTCGAACTCGCGCGCGTGCTGATCGAGCAGGGTGCGCCGGTCGACCAGCCGACGCGCAACCCCGGACTGGCGACGCCGTTGTTCTTCGCTGCCCAATCCGATGCGGTTGAGATCGTGCGGCTGCTACTCGACCGTGGTGCGCCCATCGATCTGGGGCGGCAATTCTACCGCGCCGGCTCCGGCATCGAGACCCACACGCCGCTGCGGGCAGCATTCGAGAAGACCGCCGATGGCGCCACCGCCTGCCTGCTGCTCGAACGTGGCTGCGCGCTCGAAGCCCGCTTCCCCAGCGGCGATGGCCTGCTGCTGAACGCGGTGCGCCGCCCGTTGCCGCGCGTGGTGGCGCTGCTGCTCACACGCGGCATCTCCGTCGACGAGACCAACCAGAAGAAGGAGACCGCCTTGGAGATCGCCAGCGGCGCCGGCAATCGCGAGCTGGTCGAACTCCTGCTTAAGCACGGTGCCAAAGCGAACGAGCGGACGTTCGCCGCCGCGCGGCAACGCGCTGATCATCAGGCGATCACCTCCCTGTTGGAAGCCGGCGCGAAATGATCGACAGGGACCGCTGCTCTCATCTGTCAGAACGGTGGGGAACGAAACCGAGATCGTGACAGGCGCTGAGGAAGGTCGCCGCTGACCAGGCCTGGTAGGCTTTGCCCATCGGCCGACCGGTGATGCCGTGGCACCATTCGTTGAACTCCCACGGGTGCAGGCGCCCCTGGCGGTTGCACCGCGCCAGTCGCGCCAGTTCGTGGGCCGCGGCGTTGTGCTGACCCAGGCGATGGATGAAGCGGACCCATAACCCGCCGACAAACGACCAGGCACCGCCATTGTGATAATGGTGCGGCAGGTTGAGCAGGTTGACGGTGTAGTAAGCTTTCCAGTCGGGATCGCCCGCCTGGACCGCCGGATAGAGATTGGCCACCGGCCACGGCTGGTTGACACCCACTCCCCACATGAACGAGAGGGCGGTGCGTGCCCGCGGGACATCGAGGACGTGGAAGAGGAAGCCGAGCACATTGCCGAGCACGTCGCAGCGCCAGCTGAAGCCGAAGGGAGAGACCTCGGCCAACAGGTACCGCGCGTCTCCGAGCGAGAACTGGCGGTCGGCGAAGGTGGCCGGCAGAGGTCCATTCTCGGAGATGCCGGTGGTCGGCCAGAACACCTGGAGGATACGACCGCGGATGCGTTGCGAGTCGGTGAGCTGGGCGATCGCCTCGTCCTCGCGGCCGAGCCGGATCAGCAGATTGCCCCAGCAGACCTTGGCCCGGTACCACAGCACCTCGTCGTAGAGCACATTGTAGCTGCGGCCGAAGAGGTCGGTCCAATCGCCCGCCTCGGGGATCTCCAACAGCCCGTCGCGATTGGAATCCTGCGCTTGCAACCAACGCATCACCGCCGCCAGCGTCGCCTGGTGCCGGGCCAGGAAATCCTGATCACCGGTGTGCTGGACGAAGCCGTGGACGGCGATCACCAGCCAGAGCGCACTGTCGATCGCGGCAATGCCGCCGACCCCGCTGTAATCGGGGACGCCGTCGGCGATGCGTACATTGGCCGGGACTTGGCCATCGGCGGTGGTCGCCCCCAGTAAAGTCTCCAGGCTTCGTCGCGAGCCGTCGATGATGTCCGCCTCACCGGTGCACAGGGTGCCGAGGATGGTGATGGCGGCGTCACGTCCCCAGACGCTGCGGTAATTGATATCGGTGCCGACCACCTCGTTGTCGTCCAGACTGCACGCTGAAAAACCGCGAAGCGTGAGGTTCCGGCGGATGCAGGCAAGGGCGTGGAGGTAACCGTCGGCGATCACCTCGCGTTCCTCGTCGCTGATCTCCTCCTGGGTATCGGCGCTCAGCAGGAGACGCATTTCGCCATCACCGGTGCCGTCGCTGGCGCCGGGAGACGCATGCCGGGCGAAGACGCCATAATGGACGAGGCCGTCGATCAGTCCGTCGGCGAACGGGCGCGTCGCCTGGAAGACCGTGCGCCCGACGGTGGCGCCGACAAGTTCGGGTTGGGCGTTCTCGACCAGCATGCAACGCACTCCTGGGAGGGCGAAGACGCTGCGGTCGCTGCCGCGATCACCGGCGACCAGGACCTCCACCGGGTCCAACCCGAGATGTGAACACAACCACGCCAGCGCCCGGCCCTTGCTGGTGCCGAAGGGAACCAGATCGAGGTCGCGGCTGTTGGAATACACCACCGTCGCCGCCAGGCCATGTTCGGCTAGTTGCTGACGGATACCGGTGATCACCCCCTCATCGGCGGCGGGCAGGTACCAGCTTGATTTCCACGGCGTCTGGAAGGCCGCCGGCTGACGCGTGATCCCGGTGGTCGACGCCACCACCAGTTCCACGGCGGCGCGGTCCCAACCCTGCGCCAGTCGACGCGCATAACCATCGATGCGTCCGCCATCGCTGACGTCGATGATCTCGGTGCCCACGCCGGCGATGATGAAATCAGGGCGCGGCACGCTGCCCGCCGCCACCTGCGCCAGGACGTCGTCACCGAGGCGGCCGGTGTTGTAACACAGCAGTGGGCGTGAGCGCGCGGGCAAGGCGGCCCAGCGGGTGGCGAAGGCTGCCGTGGCGGCGGGGTTGCCGACCAGCGAACCGTCGAGGGGAGTGGCGAAGAGGCGGATGTTCATGCGGGTTTCCTCGGCTGGACACGGCGCTTGGTCGGCGCGGACGTGGGAGCGCCCAGACCGTACGCTCGCAATCCCTCGATGACGCCATCGCTGGCAGCCAGCTTGGCGCGATAGACCGGCGCGCTGCGCACCCCGGCCACCAGACCGGGAGCGGCGTTGGCTACCAGGATGCCGCGTACTCGCGGCAGGCGGAACATCGCCAGGTCGTTCTCGCTGTCGCCAGCAACCACGGCGCCGGTGAGGGCCAGGCCCAGGTGGGTGCAGAGCCAGCGCATGGCATGGCCCTTGCCCGCCAGCTCGGGGAGGATGTCGAGGTCGCGATTGCTGGAATAGACCACCGTTACGCGCAGCTCCATGGCGGCGAGCAGAGCAGTCAGACCGCTGAGCTGGGAGGGCGATGCATCGTGCAGGAACCAGCTCGCTTTGAACGGGCTCTGGAACCTCAGCGGTTGGGCGGTGAGGCCTGGCAAAGTCCTGACCGCTTCCTGCACCAGGGCCCGGTCCCAACCGTCGTGGAAACGAGCAGTGAAACCCGCGACGGCCTTGCCGTCCGGGGTGGTGAGCGAGGTGCCCACGCCGCCGATGATGAAGTCGGGATCGGGCAGCCCAGTGGCAGGGAGGCTGGCACGGATGTCAGTGCCCAGCCGGCCGCTGCTGTAACACAGCCACGGTCGGGAGCGTGGCGCCAGGCCAGCCCAGAAGGCGGCAAAGCGACGGGCACCGCCGACATCCCGCCCCAGCAAGGTGCCGTCGAGGTCCGAGACCAGGATGCGGATGGGGATGACTGGCATGATCGCCCTCACAGGAAGTCGACGAAGGCGCCGGCGTCGTCGAGCGCGAAATCGGGAGCGTCGAGACCGCGCACACCGCGATTCTCCGCCGCACCCAACAGCTGCTGGGCGATGCCGGTCCAGGTGAAGGTCGCGCGTGCCCGTCTCGGCGCACGCGTCCGCAGCATGTAGTCGAGACCGCGCAAGGTCAGGACCTTGGCGATGGTGATACCGAGGTCCTCGGCATCGAAGGGATCGGCCACCAGGGCGTGCACCCCATAGACCAGCGTTCGCCACAGTCCGCCGTGACAGGTCACCACGGTCGGAGTGCCGCAGGCCATCGATTCCACCGCGGTCATGCCGAAAGGCTCATAACGGCTGCACAGCACGAAGCAGTCAGCCGCGCGGTACCAGTCCGGGAGATCGGCATCAGGGATGAAGGGATCGAAGGTGACCTGCTGACCAAGTCCCAGGTCGGCCACCAACGCCGTCAGTTCTCCCATCAGCTTGCGCTCGAACTCTCCCAGTTCATCGCCGCCGGCGGCGATGCGCAGATGCGCTTCGGGTACCCGTTTGGCCACCACCGCGAAGGCGCGGATCAGGAGATCGTAGCCCTTGTTGCGCGCCAGGCGCCCCAGCGCCAGGACGGTCGGACCTTTGAAGCCGAGCCGTTCGCGCGCGATCTTGCGGCTGGCGGTCGAGACCGGGAAGAAGCGGTTGTCGTCATATCCAGGTGGGATCATGCGCATGCGACTGCGCTCGACGCCGTAATCCTTGACCAGCAGATCGGTCTGCACGGGCGTGGTGGCGATCACCAGATCGCATTCGCTGTAGATGAGGCGCTCATGATGGATGCGTTCGGTAAAGTTGTACTGCTGCTCGAACTCGCCGTCATGCCCTGGGTAATCGCTGCGCATCTGCGCCTGCTTCCAGCTCCCGAGCGAGTGCGGAGTGTGCACGTGCGGCATCGCCAACGCTTCCGACAACAATTGACTGGCGAACCCCGCGTCCCAATAGTGGCTGTCGATGAACGCGTAGGTCAATTCATGGGTGCGTACGAGCGC
>JANPIY010000698.1:0-1687 GCA_031425255.1 Planctomycetota bacterium | reverse complement strand
CGCTGCACCGTGGCCGCCGAAGGGCGGGCGTTCGACCAGATGATGTTTGGCCAGCAACTCGGCCAACTGCGCATCGCTGATGTTCCATGCGCCTGGTTTGACGCCCGGGCGGCCGAAGGAGATCAGGCGCTGCGCCGGCCCAGGGGCGACGCGCAGGATCACCGCGTTGCATCCGGCGATCTCCTCTTCGGCATTGGCCAGATCGCGCACGCCGGCGTGGGTCATGGTGTGGTTGGCGTACTCCATGCCGAGCGTCGGCACGCGCTGTTCCCACTCCTGCTTGAACGGCTGATAGTGACCGGCGCCGGGGTTGAGGTAGAAGGTCCCGACCAGACCCCGCTTGCTCAGCTCGGGGATGACGTTCTTGAGGTGGCTCGGCGCACCATCATCGAACATCAGCATGAACGCGCCCGCCTTGTCGTCGCACCACGTCGCCACCCGTGAGGTTCCCGG
Source organism: Planctomycetota bacterium (assembly GCA_031425255.1). GTDB lineage: Bacteria > Planctomycetota > UBA11346 > UBA11346 > UBA11346 > BOG-1363. The sequence goes on along the minus strand of JANPIY010000698.1, from coordinate 1,234 downwards.
CGGCGTCTCAGCAGCGACCACGCTGGCAGCCAGGGAAAAGATCAGCAGCAGACGCGACGACCAGGACATGGTGGCTCCAGAGGATGAGGAGCGGCGACCGCGCCACCCCGACGGCGCGGGATGGTGAACCACCAGGTCCGCCGTCCACACCAAAGTGGCACCCTGCGTATGGAAGCGCTGCCCCGGGTTTGCGCTCAGCGCGTCGGTGCCAGCGGCGTGCGTGGTTCCACCGGCATCTCCTCACCGGGATTGATGTACTGCTCGCGCTCGACCGCGTACTGCCGGTCATGCAGTTGGCGGTAGCGCCCCGCCAGCGCCATCAGCTCCTCGTGCGTCCCACGTTCGACGATGCGGCCGTCCTCCAGCACCAGGATCTGGTCAGCGGCGCGGATGGTCGAGAGGCGATGGGCGATGACGAAAGTGGTGCGGCCCTTGCGCAGCTCGGCCAGGCCGGCCTGGATCGCCGCCTCGCTCTCGCTGTCGAGCGATGAGGTCGCCTCATCGAGGATGAGGATCCGCGGATCGGCGAGCAGCGCCCGGGCGATGGCCACGCGCTGGCGCTGACCGCCGCTGAGCTTCACGCCGCGTTCGCCGACGATGGTGTCGTAGCCGAGCGGGAAGCCGCGCACGAACTCGTCGCACCGTGCGATGGCGGCCACGCGTTCGATGTCGGCGCGCGGGGTGCCTGGGCGCGAAAAGCTGATGTTGTCGGCGACCGTGCCGTCGAACAGGAAGTTGTCCTGCATCACCACGCCGATGTTGGCGCGGTAGGACGCCAGGCGCAGGCTGGTGAGATCGTGGCCATCGACGCGGATGACGCCCTGCTGCGGGCGATTGAAGGCCATCAGCAGGCTCATCAGCGTGCTCTTGCCCGAACCGCTGGAGCCGACCAGCGCGGTGGTCGAACCCGCCGGCGCGGTGAAGGAGATTCCATGCAGCACCGGACGGTCGCTGTCATAGGCGAAGGTGACGTCCTGCATCGCCACCGCGCCGACCAGCGGCGGGCAGGCCTCGCGGCTGGCGTCCTGCGCATCTTCGGGTGTCTGCGACCGCAGCTCGCGGATACGGTCGAGGCCGGCGAAGGCTTCGGTGATCTGCGTGCCGATCGAGGCGATCTGGAATACCGGCGATGCCACCAACGCGGTCAAGGCGATGTAGAACAGCAGGTCGCCGGTCGACATCGCGGAGTTCATGATGGCATGCCCGCCGATCATCAGGGTCAGCGCGCTGACCA
>JANPIY010000697.1:0-2362 GCA_031425255.1 Planctomycetota bacterium | reverse complement strand
GGACAAGTATTGGAGCTGCGCGCAAGGGCCGCAACCGGCAAGGCAATCCGCGCCCTGCTCAATCTCGCGCCAAAGACAGCGCGACGGATCAATGCCGATGGCACTGAAACCGAGATTCCTTTAGCCGACGTCCATACAGGCTACCGTCTGCGCGTTCGTCCAGGCGAAGCCGTGCCGGTCGACGGCGTTGTTATTGAAGGCCGCTCATCGGTCGATGAGTCGATGCTGACTGGCGAACCTTTGCCGGTCGCCAAGGAAGCGACAAGCGCGCTAACGGGCGGCACCGTGAACGGCACCGGTAGCCTCGTCATGGAAGCGCAAGCGGTCGGTAGTGACACGATGCTTGCCCGCATTGTCCGCATGGTGGCCGAAGCCCAGCGCAGTCGCGCACCGATTCAGGCTATGGCAGACCGGATTTCAGGATGGTTCGTACCCTTGGTGATTGCGATTGCCATACTGTCCTTTGCGGTTTGGAGCCTTTTCGGCCCGGAGCCGCGTATCGGCCATGCACTACTCAATGCGATTGCTGTTCTCATCATCGCTTGTCCTTGCGCGCTAGGATTGGCGACGCCCATGTCGATCATGGTGGCAACGGGACGGGGAGCGCACGCAGGCGTGTTGGTCAAACATGCAGAAGCGCTGCAAGCGTTCGAGAAGGTCGATACGCTTGTTATCGACAAGACTGGAACGCTTACCGAAGGGAAACCCAAGCTCGTTGCCATCGAGACAATTGGCGGAATGGACGAGAATGAGCTGCTCGCGTTAACAGCCGCTGTCGAGGCGCGCTCGGAGCATCCGCTGGCCCATGCGATTGTGAGCGCCGCAAACGAACGCAAGCTGACGCTGGGCGAGCCAGAGAATTTCGAAGTGCAGGTCGGTGCGGGGATTAGCGCCCAAGTCGACGGGCATGTCGTTGTGATTGGCAACGCTGCGCAGATGCAGCGCATCGGCGTCAATCCAGCGCCGCTTAATGATGCTGCTGAAACCAGACGCCGCGAAGGCGCTGGCGTAATGCTCATCGCTGTCGATGGAAAACTTGCCGGACTTGTTGCTGTAGCTGATCCCATTCGCGCGAACGCACGCGAGGCGATTGAGGCATTACGCAAACAGGGTCTGCGTGTCATCATGCTGACCGGCGACAACCTTACAACCGCGCAAGTCGTGGCCGACGCAGTGGGTGGCCTCGACGGCGTTCATGCCGAACTCAAGCCCGACGATAAGGCACGCATAGTCGGCGAACTCAAAGCCTCTGGCGCTAAGGTCGCTATGGCAGGTGACGGAATAAACGACGCTCCGGCACTGGCCGCCGCCGATGTCGGCCTCGCGATGGGAACCGGCACCGATGTTGCGATTGAAAGCGCAGGGATCACGCTGACCAAAGGCGATCTCGCGGCTGTCGTCCGAGCCCGCGCGCTTGCCAAAGCAACGATGCGCAATATCCGCCAAAACCTGTTTTTCTCGTTCCTGTTCAACGGAATCGGCGTGCCGGTCGCGGCTGGCGCGCTCTATCCGGTCTCTGGCCTGTTGATGTCACCGATGTTTGCGGGAGCTGCGATGGCTTTGTCGTCTTTTTCGGTTGTGATGAATGCGCTGCGGCTCAAGCGGGTAAAACTTTGAAGAGTAAAAGAACGCGACCATTGGCGTCGCAAATTAAATTGCCGCAATCAAAAGTCCGCTTAGGGACACGTAAGTTGGTGCCGACAATGTCCGATTTTGGGCGCATTGCTGCCAAGCGGGCTGAACGGCTCAACGTCCGCTAATGCGGCCTAGCCCCCTAAAAGCGGAAAGGAAGCTTTCCACAACACTACGGTCATTCAGGCAACAAGTTCGTGTCTTCGTTAGCTGCCGTTGGTTCATAGGCCGAACGAAAGGCAGCTTTCGGACATCATGCGTTGAAAGCGGACGGTCGGGACACGACAACAAAGCGGTCGGATGTAAGGTCATGGCGTTGGTTGAAATCGGCCGTTCGTTCAGCTTCTGTTTGTCGGCTGTGAGCAGACTGTCCGCTTCTAACCACACAGCTGTAATACCAGACTTTCCTGATCGTGGATCGATGCTCATAATCTGAGGGTCAAACCCGCAGTAAACCAGCTGGGTTTCGTCAGCACTGATGGGAGGCAACCTGTCGTGCGTGACCCGGGCATCGCTCTTTTCGATGACCGCGGACAGATGGCTCAGTGCAGTTTCAAGGCCACCTTGCCATCGTTCGTGACGAGATTCATGACGACGTGCCCCGGTGCAATCCCGCAGGTAGATATGCCTATGCGGTTATCTGCCTTGCTGGTCAAATGCGGGGCGCTTTTCTTCGTTCCTTCTGCGCAACCAGTTCAGTCAAAATCTCCACGACTTCCTGCTGGTGTGC
>JANPIY010000696.1:0-1920 GCA_031425255.1 Planctomycetota bacterium | reverse complement strand
AGCCAGGTCAGCGCGCTCGAAGCCACCAGCGGTCGCCTCGCCAACCTGGTGCGCGATGCCATGGCGCAGGGCCTGCTCCTCGGCAAGGCCATCGTCAAGGAGGATCTGGCCCACGCCCGCAACGAGCTGAAGACCACCTTCTCCACCATCACCAGCGAACTGGCCGGCCTCAAGACCGGCCTCGAAGCGCGCCAGCGTACCGCTGAGCTCGCCCTGATCGCCGAGATGATCGCCGCCGGCACGGTCGCCCACGAAGCGCTGTTGGGAACCGGTACCGCCGCCGATGCGGTGGCGGCCAACATCACCGCTGGCGACCAGCTCATCTTCTTGAGCCAACAGGTGCAGGCCCGCATCACGCAGGTGGCGGCGGAGGGTGAGCGCCAGGCTCAAGGGGCGGCCGTCGAACAGAACACCCTGGTGAGCGCCATCGGCCAGGTCACCGGACTCGGTCTGCCCCTGTTGGCCATGATCAGCATCCTCGCGATCATCATCGGCATGGTGATCGGCCGCCGCATGTCGCGGGGCATCATCAAGAGCGAAGAGCGCACGCAGGCGACGGCCAAGGACCTCAGCAGCCTGCTCGTCCGGGTGAACGGCAACATGCTGGAACTCGCGAAGGCCTCGGGAAACCTCACCACCACCAGCACCCAGATGGCCGGCCAGGCGAGCGACGCTTCGACCCGCACCGAAGAGGTCGCGGTCACCAGCGCGCAGGTCAATACCCAGGTCGTCAATGTCGCGTCGGCGGCCGAGGAGATGGGCGCCAGCATCAGCGAGATCGCCAACAGCACCCTGCAGGCGACGGTCGTGGCCAAGGAGGCGGTTACCCTGGCCGAGAGCGCCAACGCCACCATCACCCAGCTCAGCACCTCGAGCGCGGAGATCGGTTCGATCATCAAGCTGATCGTCGGCATCGCCGATCAGACCAACCTGCTGGCGCTCAACGCCACCATCGAAGCGGCGCGTGCGGGAGAGGCTGGCAAGGGTTTCGCCGTGGTCGCCAATGAGGTGAAAGAGCTCGCGCGTCAAACCACCAACGCCAGTACCGACATCGCCGGCCGCATCGTCGCCATCCAGAAGGACAGCCAGCAGGCGGTCGCCGCCGTCAGCGGCATCGGCAACGTCATCAGCCGCATCAATGACATCCAATCGAGCATAGCCGGTGCCGTCGAGGAGCAGACCGCGACGACCAAGGAGATGGCACGCACCTTGAGCGATGCAGTGCAGGGCTGTCAGCGCATCGCCGATTCCATCCGCCAGGTCAGCACCAGCGCCACCAGCACCGCGAACGACGCCAACGCCGTGCGCCTGCTCGCCGACCGCCTGACCGCGATGGCGACCGACCTCAAGACGCTATGCTCATCGCAGATGACGGCACCGCCCAACGGGTGAATCCCGGTACCGCGCATGAAAGCGGGACTGCACCGCCAAGGCGCCAAGAAAAGGCAATGGTCTGGAATCACCTTGGGACTGGCTGGGATCGGTTCCTCGGCGAGATGAGTAGGTGGAAAAACTGCAAGCACGTGGTCCGCTCTCGGGATCAAATGGAGAAAGGCTGACCGCAGAGGCGCAGAGACGCGGAGGAAGACAAGAACTGGGCTTTTCTTCTCTGCGTCTCTGCGCCTCTTCGGCCCGATCCTCTCTCATCGACTGCCCTGCACCCACTGATCACGCCGACGAACGTTGGAATCCCACCCCCATGCGTTTCGCCCTAAGTCCTTTGCGGCTTTGCGGTGAATAAGTTTCCGTTTTCCAGAGTGCGCCGACCGCGACGTCAGTGCCCGTCCTCATCGCTGGTCGAGCCGCGCTCGAACAGCGTGAGATGCTCCGCGATATCACCTTCCTCGTGCCGGCCAGCGCGCAGGTTGGCGAAGAAGTCGTCGACCACCTGGATGAACTCGGCGCGATCGGCCATGCGGC
>JANPIY010000695.1:0-17792 GCA_031425255.1 Planctomycetota bacterium | reverse complement strand
TGGTCGTGGTGACGCAGCGGCTCAGGGAAACATGGGTGTTCGCATGGTCAGGTTCTTCGGCGTGATCAGTAGGCAGTGCAGTGGATGAGAGAGGATCGGCTCGGGTCGAGGAGGCGCAGAGACCAAAAGGTGTTTGCCGTTTGCCGTTGGCCGTTGGCCGTTTGCCGTTGGCCGTTGGCCGTTTGCCGTTTGCCGTTTGCCGTTGGCCGTTGGCCGTTTGCCGTTGGCCGTTGGCCGTTGGCCCCAGTTGTCTTCCTTTGTGTCGCTGCGTCGCTGCTGCCTGTCATTCTCACATTGATCGACTCACCTCGCCCAGGAACCCAGGTTCACGAGCCGATAGCGAAAAGACCATCAGCCCGAGCCATTCACGGCTGGGGCGTGATCGGCGGATCGTCTTCGGGGACGGTGACCGGTTGCGGTTGCGCATAGGTCCACTGTTCGAGCAGGCGATTGGCGAGCATCACCGGCCAGGCGTCGGCTGAAGCTTCCTTGACCACCTGTTCGAGGTGCTGGCGGTATTCCTCGGTGCGACCGCGCAGTTGGGCCAGACGGGCATTGAAGTAGGCGATCTCGCCCACGCGTTTGGGCGCGATGGACACCGGCAGCGGGCGCTCGGCGGTCAGCAGGTGGTACATGATGCGGCCGGGGAGGGATTTGACCTCGCCACCTTTGCCCCACAGCGCGTACGCGCCGACGATGTCCCCGCGTTGGACGTGCAGATCGCCCAGCCACAGGCGCGCCCATTGCTGCAGGTCACCGTCGGGCACCGGCTGGTTGATGATCGCCAGGTACGAGGACTCGGCGGTATCGAACTGGTTGCGCAGGCGTTCGGCCTGCGCCAGGCGCAGGCGGTAGCGCATGCGCAGGACCTCGTTGAGGCGGTCATCGGCGACCACCGCGCGGAAGCAGGCGGCGCCCTCCTCGATCAGGCCCTGGCTGAGCAGGATGTCGCCGGCGCGGCCCTGCGCCTCAGCGGCCTCCTTCGGCTGGTTGAGGTAGGAGGCGATGTCCGCCCCGTTGATGAACAGACGTGCGGCGCGCTCGGGTTCGCTGTCACTGAGCTTGCTGGCGCGACCCAGATAGTCCTTCACCAGATCCTTGATGGTGGCCTCGGGAATGGTCGGCAGCAACGTGGCGAGATCGAAGTCACGGCGGATGGCCTCGAAGTATTCCTCCGCCGCCTGGATGCGGCCGAGGCGTAGCGCGCAGCTCCAGGCGTGGAAGGTGGCCGTGAGCACGTAGGTGCGGTCCTCGCGGTAGACGCTGGCGACCTCGTTGAACTTGGCGAGCGCCAGCTCATCGGTGGCCGGGGTGTCCATGAGTTCCAGGCACAAGGCGATGCGCAGGTGGGCATCGCGCACCTCCGGGGCCTCGGGGTTGTCCTTGATGAACTTCTCGTACTTGTCCTTGGCGCGGGAATAGTTGCCGTCCTGGCGCTGGTTGTCGGGAATGGCCAGCGCGCTGACGTAGAGCGGCGTGCGTTGGCGTTCGAGCAGCACCTGCGAGACCTTCACCTGCTGCGGGACGAAGGCGATCTGGGTGACGTCGGCCGATTCGCCCTCGATCGGGATCAGATCGTGGAAGTGCAGCGGCTCGCGCCGGTCCAGCCGTGCGAGGATGGTCTCGGCGTCGTGTTCGATGGTCAGCTTCAGCGGGCGGCCACGCACCAGCTGGCCGAGGTCGCGGCTGCGCACCACCTTGTCCTTGCGCAGCAGTTCGATGCGGTCGTTGGCCTGGGTAGCGACGATGCGCACGCGGTAGCCCTTGCCGACGTCGAGGTCGCTGACCATCAGCTCGACCATGCCGTCGGCATCGAGCAGTTCGATGGTCGCGCTCAGGCGCACCGGACCGGAGACTGCCGGCAGGATGGTGCGACGGACATCCTTGCCGAGCGGACCACCTTCAACCATGCCGAGCGGGCTCATCGGCTCATCGAGCGCGAGGTCCTGGCGCAGCACCTCGATCCAAGGATCGACCGGCGCCGGCGGCTTGTTCACCACAGCCTCGGTCGGCACCGAGGAGCCGGGATTGTCGCTGGCGGTCGGCAGCGTCGCAGCGGCGGCGGTGGCGGCGCCCTGTTCCGCAGCCCGTTTGAGCGCGGCACGCACCACCAGTGCGGTGGCGCTGACGGCGACGAACGCGACCAGCGCGATGAGGGCGAGCGAGGCCCGCTGCTGCCAGGCCGAGCGCAGGAGCGGACGCCAGAAGGTCGGCCGTGCGGTGCGCACGCGCACCCCCAGGCGGAACCGCCGGAGGTCGGCGGCCATGGCTTCGGCGGTGGGATAACGGTCGCGCCAGTCCTTGGCCATCGCCTTGAGTACGATGGTCTCGAGGTCGCGTGCCAGGTCCGGACGGTGCAGCGACGGCGGCGTCAGCGGATCCTCGATGATGCAGCGCAGCAGCGCCACCGAGTTGTCGGCTTCGAAGGGTTGGCGGCCGGTCAGCAGTTCGTAGAGGCACGCGCCCATGCTGTAGACGTCGCTGCGGCGCGAGATGTCCTCGCGCCGACCGGAGGCCTGTTCCGGACTCATGTAGGCCGGCGTACCGACCACCGCCCCGGTGGCGGTGAGGTGCGACTCGGCGGCGTTCATGTATTGAGCCAGACCGAAGTCGACCAGTTTCACCTGACCGCCCTCCGAGATCATGATGTTCCCAGGTTTGATGTCGCGGTGGAGGATGCCGTGCAGGTGGGCGGCCTGGAGCGCATCGAGCGCCTGGATGGCGAGGTCGGCCATCTGATTCTGATCCGCTGGTTTGCCGGAGTTCAGCAGGTCGTCGGCATGGCGGCCCTCGACCAGTTGCATCACCAGGTAGGGTTGACCCTCGTATTCGCCGTTGTCGAGCACGCGCACGATGCCGGGATGGCGCAGCGCCTGGAGGTAGGCCGCTTCACGGGCGAACCGCTTGCGTTCCTTGTCATCGGTTTCGCGCAGCAGCTTGAGCGCGATCTCCTGACCGATCGGCACCTGGCAGGACACCACCACCTGCGCGCGATAGACCGAGCCCATGCCGCCGCGGCCGATGAGGCGCAGGATCTTGTAGGGTCCGATCTGTTTGGGGACGCGCAGGCCGGGAACCGACAGCTCGGCGGTGTCATCCTTGGCCGGTGGGCCTTCAACGCTGATGGGTGCGGGTTTCATGGCGGTGGCTGAGGGCTGCGAGCCTAGAAGTGATGCCTCATGCCGCCATCTCCATGTCCATCGGGACGGACCGGTCGCATCTGCGGCCGGTGCCGGGTATCACACGCATGAAACGGGCCTGGTGGCGGTTTGTGAGGGGCTGATCGGAAAGTCCCGAACCCGGCGGAGGCATCCGTTCGCGGCGATTCAATCGCGGTCGGGAGCATGTTCGGATCCGGGCGGCACCATCCCCTGCGCGCGCCGCATCCATTCCTCGCGCGTGATCGGTTCACGGGTGACGATGTCGGCGGCGAAACGTTTGCGCAGCGCCTGGACCAGGGAGTGGGCCTCGGCCGCCTGATACCGCGCGGAACGGCCGCCACCGGTGTCGACGGGTGGACGCACGCGGATGTCCAGGCGATGTCCGCACACCTGCGCCACCAGGCTGACCAGGCTCTGCATCAGCAGCGGATCGACATCGACCCGATCGCAGAAGTCGGCGGGAGATTCGATGACCAGCGTGCCGTTGGCGAGGGATACCGGGCGGCTGCCGCTGAGCGCACCGCCGATGATCGGCTGGCCATCGCGCATCGCGGCCTGGGCGACCTCGGCCCAGCGCTGCTGCAGTTCGGGCAGGACGGTTTGCGGGATGACCTTGGGGGCGGCGGTGGCCGGGGTCGCGGGCAATACGGCGGGTGAGGCAGGGACCGTCACGGCCCCAGCCGGAGGGATTCCTGGTGGCCGCGTCATGACGGCCACCGCGGCCGTCGCCATTACGAGCGGTGGTGATGGAGGTGATGGCGGCGATGGAGCGCGACTGGCGACCACCGGGATCGGGGTCGGATCAGTCACCGGCGCAAGGGATGGGCGCTGGGCCGGTGGCCGTTCGTCGGACGGCCCCGGCCCTACCTGGGGTGGGCGGCGGCTCCAGCGGGTGTGCGTTCCAACCGTTCGATGCGCCGCAGCAGACCCTCGACATCCAGCACCTCGCCCAGGCGGGCGATGCGCACGCAGGCGATCTCCAACTGCAGGCGGGGTTCGACGCCATGGCGCAGGGCCTGCTGACTCGCCATCAGGATCTGGGCGATGCGCAGCACCTTCTCCGCCGTGATGGCCCCGGCGCGGGTCTCCAGCGTGGTGGTGGCCAGCCCCAGGCGGGCGACGGCGGGCGAGGCCACTCCACAGGTCTGGATCAGCAGCAGCGCGCGCACCTGATCGACCAGCTGTTCGAGCAGGGTGGTCGCGGAGACGCCACCGCTGCTGATGCGTTCGAGGGCGCCGAGCGCCTTGGCCGCATCGCCCGCCAGGAGGTCGCCGAGCAGGGCTTCGAGGTCCTCGCCGCGGGCGGCGCCCAGCAGCAGGTTGAGGTCTTCATCGTCGACCGCGCCGTCGCTCACCGCGATGAGCTGATCGAGCAGGGTCTGCGCATCACGCATGCCGCCGCCGGCGGCGCGGGCGATGCGGAACAGCACGGCATCGGAGAGTTTGGCGTTCTCCTGGCCGCAGATCTCACGCAGGCGGGCGACGATGTCGTCGAGGTCGATGGCGCGGAAATCGAAACGCTGGCAACGTGACAGCACCGTCGCCAGGACCTTGTCGGCCTCGGTGGTGGCGAAGATGAAGCGCACATGCGCGGGCGGTTCCTCGAGCAGTTTGAGCAGCGCATTCCACGCCGAGGTGCTGAGCATGTGCACTTCGTCGAGGATGTAGATGCGGCTGCGCGCCAGCGTCGGCGAGAACGAGGCGCCATCGGACAGTTCACGGATGGCATCGACACCGCTGAAACGCGCGGCGTCGATCTCGGCCACGTCGGGGTGATTGCCGTCGGTGATCATCACGCAGTGCTGACAGGTGCCGCAGGGCTTTTCGGTCGGGCCGTTCTCGCAGCACAACGCCTTGGCGAGGATGCGCGCCATGCTGGTCTTGCCGACCCCGCGCGGGCCGGTGAAGAGGTAGGCATGGGCTACACGGTTGGAACGGATGGCGTTGGCGAGGGTGCGGGCGACCACCCCCTGGCCGGAGACCTCGCTGAAGGTTTGCGGGCGGTACTTGCGGGCGATGACGAGGTAGTCCACGGCGGCGATGGTGGCCCAGGGCAGAGGGGGGCAAGCCTGGGCCGGGCAGCGCCGCTGCTGGGTCAAAACCCCAGGCTGAGATTCGCAGCGACGAAAGGTCCCGGCTGTGGCCGGACGTAGTCGTCGAGGTCGAAGAGCGAGTCGCCGACGCCGACCTTGCGCGCGAACAGCCAACCAGCGTTCAAGCTGCCAGTGTTGTACGCACCCAGACGCGCTGCGACGCCCGCGAAGACCTTGCCGGCGCGGGTGTATACCCGTTCATCCTCCGGCAGCCGCTCCGGCCACTTCGCTGCCTCAGCGCCGTATTCCACCCCCACCTGGAGGCGCAGCCAGGAGTAGCTCTCCCAGGGGGCGGTGCCGGCGCTCAGCCGCGCGGTACCGAATACTGAAAGCGAGGCGTCGAGCGTCGTCCGTTGGTCCGGTTTCCAACTGAGCGAGCTGAAGGGCACGCCGATGAGCACAGTGGTGCTGACCGTCGGATGCCATTCGTAAGTCAGACCGGGCAGTGGTATGCCGCCCAGGATCGCTGCATCGTCGATGTAGGTCAGGGTGAACAGCAACGCGTCGCGGGTGAAGGGTCGGCGCCAGAACACGGTGGCGGTCAGGCCGGTGCCTTCGCTCGAGGAGTACGGGTGTTCATCGGCGGTGCCGACGGCGACATAGGTGCCATACACCTGGCGCTCCGGGGTGACGTGGCGGTAGAGCGCGCCCAGTCGCAGTTCGTGGAGGTGGCTGGGAAATTCCCCGAGCGAGGGAAAGACCGCGTCGCTGGTGAACTCGGCATCTTCCCATGACCCTGAGAAGACCAGTTCATTGCTCTCATCATCCCATACCTGGGTGCGCACGGCGGCGCGGGCGATCGCGAGTTCATAGCGCCCGCCGCCCATGAGAGCGACCTCCGGACGGTATTCGTAGCCACCACTCGCGACGGCGGTGTACGGCCGGATGACGGGAACCAGCCAGGCGCCAGGGCCCTCACCAGCCGCCAACGACAGGGCCAGGACGACGAGGACGCTGATGCGCAGGGGGCCCATGGTAAGAGGACGATCCGGCCGTGGATCACCGTTGTCGCCGACGATGCGGAGATCCCCCTACAACTTTTTCCGTCAGCACGCCGGTCGCCGACCGCGCCGTCGATCAGGCGTGCAGCGCCCGTCCCAGCACGTCGAGCGCGGCCTCCTTGATGGCTTCCGAGAAGGTCGGATGCGCATGGCAGGTGCGGGCGATGTCCTCGCTCGAACCGCCGAAGGCCATCACCGAGGTGATCTCCGCCAGGAGGTCGCTGGCGCGCGGACCGATGATGGCGGCGCCGAGCACGCGGTCGGTCTTGGCGTCACTGATGATCTTGACGAAACCCTCGCTCTCGCCCGCGGCTTTGGCGCGGCCGTTGGCGAGGAAGCCGAACTTGCCGATCTTGATGGCGCGTCCGGCCTGGGTGAGCTGGGCCTCGGTGGAGCCGACGGTCGCGACCTCGGGATGGGTATAGACCACGTTGGGGATGAGATGGTGGTCGAGGGTGTTCTGGTGGCCGGCGAGCAGTTCGGCAAGGGCGACGCCCTCTTCTTCCGCTTTGTGCGCCAGCATCGGTCCGTCGATCAGATCGCCGATGGCGTAGACGCCAGGCAGGCTGGTGCGGAAATCATGGTCGGTCTTCACCCGCTTCTTGTCGGTCAGGGCGATGCCCGCCGCTTCGAGGCCGGCGCCTTCCACCAGGGGGCGGCGACCAACCGAGACCAGCACCTGGTCGCCGACGAAGGTCACGGTCTTGCCGTCCTTGTCGCTGGCGGTGAGGGTGGCCTTGCCGTCCGCTACCGTGGCGCCAGTGACCTTGGTCTCGAGGCTGAAGACCAGGCCCTGCTTGGTCAGCGACTTCTGCAACTCCTTGGCCACATCGGCATCGAGGAACGGGCAGATCTGCGGCAGGAACTCAACCACCGTGACCTTGGCTCCGAGGCGGGCCCATACGCTGCCCAGTTCCAGGCCGATGACGCCACCGCCGACCACCAGCAGGTGCTCGGGAACCTTGGCGAAGGCGATCGCCTGATCGCTGTTCACCACCGTCACGCCGTCTTGTCTGAGGAACGGCAGATCGATCGGCACCGAACCAGTCGCCAGGACCACGTTCTTCGCGGAATGCTCGCTCACCGTGCCGTCGGCGGCGGTGACGCTGACCTGACCGGCGCCCTTGAGCACGCCGTTACCGACCAGCACCTCGACCTTGTTCTTCTTCATCAGGTAGCTGATGCCGTCGACCAGACCGCCGACGACCTTGTCCTTGCGCTTCATCATCGCTGCCACGTCGATGGTCGGCTTGTTCACCACGATGCCATGCTCGGCGAAGTTCTTGCCCGCATCGGCGAAACGCTCCGAGGAGTCGAGCAGCGCTTTCGAGGGGATGCAGCCGACGTTCAGGCAGGTCCCACCCAGGCGGACCTTGGGCCCGGTCACCCGTTTTTCGACGATGGCGACCTTCATGCCGAGCTGGGCCGCGCGGATGGCGCAGACGTACCCGCCGGGACCGGCGCCGCTGATGATGAGATCGAACTGGGACATGGGATTCCTATCTGTGGCCGAGCGGACGCTCGAGGCGATGAATCAGGCGAAGCAAAGAGCCGGAAGCTAGGCGCTCCGGCTCATAGGCCCAGCAGCAGCTTCTCCGGCGCCTCGATCAGTTCCTTGATGCGCACCAGGAAGCCGACGGCCTCGGCGCCGTCGACGATGCGATGATCGTAGCTCAGCGCGACGTACATCATCGGGCGGATGACCACCTGGCCGTTCACCGCCATCGGACGTTCCTTGATCGCGTGCAGACCCAGGATGCCCGACTGCGGCGGGTTGATGATGGGCGTCGACATCAGGCTGCCGTAGACGCCGCCGTTGGTGATGGTGAAGGTGCCGCCCTGCATGTCGTCGATGGAGAGCTTGCCGTCGCGCGCTTTCAGTGCGGCGTTCTTGATCGCCTTCTCGACGTCGGCGAAACCCATCCGTTCGGCGTTGCGCAGCACCGGGACGACCAGGCCCTTCTCGGTGCCGACGGCGACGCCCATGTGGACGCCATCGAAGGCGACGATGTCGGTGCCGTCGATCTGGCTGTTGATCAGCGGATATTTCTGCAGCGCCTTGACCGCGGCGATGGTGAAGAACGACATGAAGCCCAGACCGATGCTGTTCTTCTTCTCGAACTCCTCCTTGAAGCGTTTGCGCAGATCCATGCACGCGCCCATGTCGATCTCATTGAAGGTGGTCAAGATCGCGGCGGTGTGCTGGGCCTGGACCAGGCGTTGCGCGATGCGCTGACGCAGGGTGCTCATGCGTTTGCGGCTGGTTCCGCCGCTGCTGGCGCTGGCTGGCGCGGTGATCGACGCGGGCGCGGTGCTGGGCGTGCTGGCTGGCGCAGGGGCGGCCAGGGTCTGCAGTACGTCGCCCTTGGTGACGCGGCCATCCTTGCCACTGCCGGCGATGGTCGCCGGGTCGAGCTTGTGGTCGGCGACCAGTTGTTTGACCGCTGGGCTGAGCGGCTGTCCACCAGCCACGGGCGCGGCGCTGGCGGGTGCTGGTGCCGAACCCTTGGTCGCTGCCGGGGCGGCGGCGGCCGGGGCATTCGACGGGGTGCCCGCAGCACTGGGATCGATGGATGCGACCACGGCGCCGATCGGCAGGACGGTGCCTTCCTTGGTCTTGAAGGTGACCTTGCCGGCGAAGCCCGCCTGGACCTCGGTGGTGATCTTGTCGGTCTCCAGCTCGAACAGCGGCGTGCTGTCGGCGACGATGGCGCCATCAGCGACCAGCCAGCGGGACAGGGTTCCTTCGGTGATGGATTCGCCGACCGCAGGGATCTTCACGTCATGGGGCATGGTGGGGACTCATTGAGGAGGAGGAGGAGGAAGGACGGTGGATGACGACGGTGCGGTTAAGAGCTGGTTTCATAACCCATCCCTACTGCGCCCGGCCCTCGTCGGCTGCGGCTGCGTCAGACGAACCATTTGGTGCTCAACATGGCCTACGGCCATGCCTCTGCTCCAAACGGTCCGTCTTCCTTGCCTCGCTCGACGATGGCTCGGGCTCGCTACGGGATGGGTAATGAAACCAGCTCTAAGACGCATCAGTGATGGCCGGTGGTCGGTTTGCGCGCTTCGATACCGAGGGCGGCAGCGATGAGCTGCTCCTGTTCGAGCTGGAACAGCGCGCTGGAGCCAGGTGCCGGACTGGCGGCGGCCTCGCGGCCGGCGTAACGGATCTCCTTGCCGAGGAGGTGGCGGAGTGCCGGCGCGATGTAGGTCCAGGCGCCCATGTTCTGCGGCTCCTCCTGGCACCAGATGAAGTCGGCGCCGGGGTCGAAACCGCTGAGGATCTTCTTCAGCATGACCTCATGAAGAGGATACAGCTGCTCGATGCGGACCACCGCGATGTCGTCGATCTTCTCGCTGGCGATGCGTTCGATCAGCTCGTGCGCGATCTTGCCGGAGGTGACGACCACGCGGCGGGATTTCTTCGCCGAGGGATCGACCAGCACTTCACGGAAACGGCCGCTGACGAAATCCTGGAAATCGCTGGAGGCGACCTTCGAGCGCAGGTGGCTCTTGGGCGTCATCAAGACCAGTGGTTTGCGGAAGCCGCGCATCATCTGCCGACGCAGGATGTGGAAATGCTGGGCCGCGGTCGAACAGTAGGCGACCTGCATGTTGTCTTCGGCACACGCCTGCAGGAAACGTTCGAGGCGGGCGGAGCTGTGCTCTGGACCCATACCTTCCTGGCCGTGCGGCAGCATCATCACCAGACCCGAGACCCGACCCCATTTGCTTTCGCTGGAGGTCAGGAACTGGTCGATGATCACCTGCGCGCCGTTGACGAAGTCGCCGAACTGCGCCTCCCAGATGATCAGCATCTTGGGTTCGCTGATGGAGTAGCCGTAATCAAAACCGAGCACCGCGGCTTCCGATAGCGGGCTGTTGTAGACGCAGAGCTTTTCCTGGCCCTCCGCGATGTGGTCGAGCGGGGCGTAGCTCTGGCGGCTCTTGACGTCGTACCAGTAGGAATGGCGTTGGCTGAAGGTGCCACGGCGGCAGTCCTGGCCAGACAAGCGCGCGGGCGTGCCCTGGACCAGCAGGGTGCCGAGCGCGAGCAGTTCGGCCAAGGCCCAGTCGACGCGGCTGCGCGAAGAGATGACCTTGCCGCGGTCTTCCGACAACCGCTTGATCTTGGGATGGATGTTGAAGTCCGCCGGCCAGGTCGACAGCGCCTTGCCGACCTGATCGAGCATGGTCTCGCTGACACCGGTCTCGACCGGGTCGTGGCTGTAGGTGTTGGTGATGCCCGACCACACGCCCCCGAAGCGGCTGCGCGTCAGCTTGGCGGGTTTCACTTTCACGGTGTTGAGCGCATCCTGGAGCTGATTCTGGAAGATGGTGGCGATGGCCTCCGCCTCCTCCTGTTTGATATCGGCGCGCCCCAGCAACTGCTTGGTGTAGACCTGGCTGATGCGTGGATGTTCGGCGATGCGCGCGTACATCTGCGGCTGGGTGAAGTTGGGTTCGTCGGTCTCGTTGTGGCCGTGGCGGCGGTAGCAGACGATGTCGACCACCACGTCGCGTTTGAATTCCTGACGGAAACGCGTCGCCAGCTTCACGCAGTGCACCACCGCCTCGGCGTCGTCGCCGTTGACGTGGAAGATCGGCGCGTCCACCATCTTGGCGATGTCGGTGCAGTAGCGCGTCGAGCGGGCATCATCGGGCAGGGTGGTGAAGCCGATCTGGTTGTTGGTCACCAGGTGCAAGGTGCCGCCGGTGGTATAGCCCTCGAGCTGGCCGAGCTGGAATACCTCCATCACCAGGCCCTGACCAGCCATCGCGCCGTCACCGTGGATGATGATCGGGATCACCGAACCACGCCCGGCGGTGTCCTTGTGCTGACGCTGTTTGCCGCGCGCGCGTCCGAGGATGACCGGGTCGACCGCTTCCAGGTGGCTGGGGTTGGCGGTGAGGGTGACGTGGACCTTGTTGCCCTTGGAATTGACGAAGTCGCTGCTGAAGCCCAGATGGTATTTCACATCGCCGTCGCCTTGCAGCTGACTGATGTCGTAGCTGCCCTCGAACTCGGTGAAGACCTCCTCATACGATTTGTTGAGGGTGTTGCAGAGCACGTTGAGGCGGCCGCGGTGGGCCATCCCCAGCACCACTTCCTTGGCACCGACCTCGGGTGCCATCTCGAGGATGGCGTCGAGGGCCGGGATCAGCGACTCGCCGCCTTCGAGCGAGAAGCGCTTCTGACCGAGGAACTTGGTGTGGATGAAATTCTCCAGCATCTCGGCCTGATTGAGCTTCATCAGGATGCGGCGTTTCTCGTCCTTGGTCAGTTGGGGCTGGTTGCGTCCGGTTTCGACCTCACGGCGGACCCAGTGCCGCACATCGCGATCCTGGATGTGCTGGTATTCGACGGCGATGGTGCCGCCGTAGGTGGCCTTGAGGTGGTCGACGATGGCGCGCAGGGTCGCGCTCTTGCCCATGCCATAGATGGTGTCGCAGGCGAACTCGCGCTCGAGGTCGTTCTCGTTCAGGCCATAGGCCGAAAGCTGCAGATTGGGGTGGTCGGGGGTATTGGCGAGATCGAGTGGGTCGAGGTTGCAGGTCAGGTGGCCGATATCGCGGTAGGCATAGATCAATCCATCCGCGCGCTGTTGTTCAACCCGCCCAGGGGTCCCTTCAGTGGTGGGTGCGGGGGAGGTGCCAGGAGTTCCACTAGCGGCCGGCGCGGGGCGGGCGTAGCCCAGATCGAAGCCGGTGAAGAAGGTGCCCCAGTCACGATCGACACTGGCCGGATCAGCCTGCCACTTGGCGTAGAGCTCTTCGAGATGCTGGAGATTGGTGACCGAAGCGAAGGAGATGGGGGCGGCCATTGGGTACCTATGAAAGGAGTGCCAGAGCGGAATCACCGACTGTGCGATCAATTGTGCGACACGTGATCCCGCCGAGAGGTGGAAAGTACGTCGCTTCGACCAAGTTCAGTGGAATGTGCGAGCTTGGCATAATGCGGAGGTCGAGCATCGAGACTGGCCACCCGCTCGGCAATGGTCAGCTCTCGGCTTGCCGGCAAAGTCGCACAGCGTACTGTGCGGCCATGGCGACGAACCTCGATGTCGACATCCAGGCCATCGAACTGCTGATGCAGCTCGGCACCTTTCGCAGTAAACGCGAGGCCGTCGATGCCGCCGTGGCCGAAGCGATCTCCTACCGTAAACAATTGAAGGCGCTGGAGTTCCTGGGAACCATCGACTTCACGGCGCAGCTCTCGGCGACGCCCACCAGCGACAGCGAGTAGCTTCGACCATGAAGCCGGTGCTCCCCGATCTCGACATCTGGTTGAAATCGTTCAGCCGCCAACACCCCGATCCGTTGGTGGTGCATGGCTTCAAACAAGGCGTCGAACGCCGCCAGGTGTTTCTTGTCGGTCTGGTGCGCCAGGCCCTGCTGGCCCGTACCAGCGACAATCGGCAGTTCGAGCGACTGGTGCGAGTGCTGTCCGGCTTTCCCGATGTAACGGTCCTCACGGGCGATCACTTGCGGGCTGCCGCCCTGGTCCAATCGCTTCGCCGACAGCGCGGCACCCTCAGCCCATGGCAGGCGCTGTTGTGGGCAGTGGCCGAACGCAGTGGCGGCGTCATCTGGAGCGGTGCTCGCAGCTGGGCGCCGCTGGCGGCGGCGGGTTGCCCGGTCAGCAGTTCTCCACCCGGGTGATCGAGTGGGGGAGATGCCGAGGACCAGGGTGGCCTCGTAGCGCACGGCAGGTTGTCCGGTGATGCCGCATCCGTGGAGATGCGGCATCATCAACTTCCGAGATTCAGCCCAACAGTTCCTTGACCGTATCCCGTTCGCCCACCAGTTCGGTATTGGTCGCCGCGATCTTGGCCTTGGCGAATTCATCGTGGACGAAAGTCTTATCGACCGCATAGACCCCCGGTGCGGTGGTGCGCACCGGCATTCCCGCCCACACGCCCTCGCTGAAGCCGTAGCTGCCATCGCTGTAGACCGCGATGGAGTGCAACGTGCTGCCGACGGTGGTCAGTGCCTTGACGTGGTCGATCAGCGCGTTCGCTGCCGAGGTCGCGCTGGAGACGCCACGCGCTTCGATGATGGCCGCGCCGCGTTTGCCGACGGTGGGGATGAAGGTGTCCTTCAGCCAGGCGTGATCAGTGATGACGTCGGTGACCTTCTTGCCATTGATCCGGCCGTTGGCGAAGTCGGGGAACATGGTCGGCGAATGGTTGCCGAAGACGATGACGTCGGAAACCGCGGTCACCGGTACGCCCGCCTTCTTCGCCAACTGGGTGTAGGCGCGATTCTGGTCGAGGCGCACCATCGCGGTGAAGCGCTCCTTGGGCAGGCGCTTGGCCTGCCGCGCGGCGATCATGCAGTTGGTGTTGCAGGGATTGCCGACCACGGCGACGCGGCAGTCATCGGCGGCGACGGCATCGATGCTCTTGCCCTGACCGATGAAGATCTTGCCGTTGTCCTTCAGCAGATCGGCGCGTTCCATGCCAGGTCCACGCGGCTTGGAGCCGACCAGCAGGCACCAGTTGGCATCCTTGAAAGCGACATCGGGCTGGTCGGTGCAGATGATGTCCTGAAGCAGGGGGAAGGCGCAGTCGTCGAGCTCCATCGCCACGCCTTTCAACGCGGCCTGGGCCTTGTCCATCGGGATCTCCAGCAACTGCAGGATCACCGGCGTGCTCTTGCCGAAGATGTCGCCATTGGCGATGCGGTTCAGCAGGCTGTAGCAGATCTGGCCGGCAGCGCCGGTCACGGCAACACGGATGGGCTTGGTCATGGGAGGGTCCTGGTGGGGGCGCACATACTTCGGTGCAGGGCGGGCGGAGGCTAGTCAGGACCGCCGTCCAAGGGAAGTCCATGCATGACCCGGATGGCCGCTGCCGGTTCGCACACATGCGAGGATGGGCGGACTTGTTCCGCCGGATGCGTCCATAGGGTGCCGCCACCGTGACCGCCGCCACCGACATCATGCGCCGGGTACGTGAAGAGGCCCGGCGCCGTGGTGTGCGTTGGACCACCCAACGACAGGCCATCGTCGAGACCTTCATCGCCGCCGACGAGCACATCACCGTCGAGGATCTCCATCACCGGGTGCGCTCGATCGATCGCACCATCAGCGCCGCGACGGTTTACCGCACGGTGAACATGCTGGTGGACATGGGCGTGGCGACCAAACGGCACTTCGGCACCGGCTCCGCGACCTTCGAATGCGAGGTCAACAAGGAGCATCACGATCACTTCGTGTGCACCGCCTGCGGCAAGATCATCGAATTCCACAACGACGCGATCGAAGCCCTGCAGGAGGCGGTTGCGCTCGAACATGATTTCAGCCTCAGCCACCACCGCATGGAATTGTACGGCGTCTGTTCCGAGTGCCGGCAGCAGGTGGCTAACGCGAAGGCCTGACGCCTCGCTTGCCGTGTCGATCATCGCTGAGCTGACGTGCGCGCATGACCACGGCATCCGCCACCATCCCGCGCACAGCCTGCGCCTACCCTGACATCCTCACGGCTTGTATTTGTCGCCGTATTCCGCGACCCGGCGTTCGAGGCGTTCGAGGCGTGTGCGCATGCGCAGGTAATCCTCACGGATGAGTTCAGGACAGTGCGCGAGGTTGGCGAGACGGACGAATTCAGCGCGTTCATCACCCTTGAGGCCCAAGGCATCGGCCCATTTGTCGAGCCGATCGAGTGGGGGCGTGCGCGTCCCGCGGATGATCGACGAGAGGAAACCCTGCGAGGTCCCCACCTTCCGGGCGAAGGTGAGCTGCTTGAATTGGGCTTTATCTAACGCCCGTTCAAAGACTTCCGAGAAGGTAGGCACGCCGGAGTATAACTGATCATCGGCGCCGAGTGAATCCGGGCTTGACGCTATCGCGGTTTAGAGATAAGGAGTCCATACCGCCCCGGTGGCGGTTTCTTTTTGCCAACTACGTATCTCGTAAATGGGATAGAGGGAACCGAGGCCATGAACATCTCCTCCACGGTCGATGCCCCACGTGACCGGCTGCGCGAAGGCACGCGATATGATCTTCCCGAGCCGCCATCGCCCACGGAACCGACCCATGCTGGTGGTGACGGCCAGGGATCAGCCGCTGGTTCCTCAGATCCTCCGGCGCAGGAACCAGCGCCGCGGGCCCCCAGCTTTGCCGCTCTGATGGGAAGCTTCCGCGCCGAACACCACAGCGAGGTGCAGGCCGCCGCTGCACTCCTGATCGGCGCAACCACGCTGTCCGACTATTGCCATGGACGTTCGCTGCCCACCGCTTCCGGCATCAAGCGGCTGGCGCCGGCACTCGGCATTCCGGCTGACGAACTGGCCGTGCTGGTGGAAGCCCAGCGCGCGGCGATGCAGCGCGGCGAATCGATCCCGACCGTCGCACCGGTGCTCGCCCGCATCCGCCGTCGGCAACCACTGGCGAACCCAGACCGGGTGAAGCCGGATGACCCGGACGGAACACCGCTTCCGATCCGGTGGACGTGAAGCACTGGCAGGATCGCCGATGGCCACCTGCCGAAACAGGAAAACCCCAGTTTGCACTGGGGTTTTCATGTGGTGGCCTTGGCCGGAATCGAACCAGCGACACGCGGATTTTCAATCCGCTGCTCTACCAACTGAGCTACAAGGCCCTGTCTGATCCGCCCTATTTCGCGGGAGCGGCGAACACTAGGAGGCAAGCCCGACAGCGCAAGCCGGGAGCTGGCGTGTAGGGATGCATCCGCGCTCTTCCGCATTCTTCCGCACTCTTCCACCTTGAGGGTCACCCGATTGCCACCGGCACGCTCCATGATCCTGGGGTACCATCGTTCAACCGTCCTGGGAGGCAGGGCAAGGAGGCTGTCACGGTGGGTTCTGAAACTGATCTGCGACCATTCTCCTCCGCCGCCAAGGACGGAGTGCTCAATATCGTCATCGAGCGCGAATTCGATTTCGGCAGCCTGCACCAGGATTGGGCGGTGAGCATCCTCAGCCGACATCCCGGACCCTTCACCCGGGTGCGCATGGATATGACCAAATGCGGACGCGTGAGTTCGACCTTCTATGCCGGACTGATGCAGCTGCATTTCGCCTACAACCCAGGCGGAGCGAGTCCGATCGTCTTGATGAAACCTGATCCGCGCATGGTGGTCAATCTCAGGATCCTGCACCTCGAGCCGTATTTCATCATCGAGCCCTGACCTGATCAGCGGCACAGGCCTGCGCCGCCTGTGCCTGGTGTCGCGGTCCTGGTGGACCAGCATCAGCACATGCTTGCTGCTCCGGTCATCGCTCAACCGCTCACCACGGTGACCATCCAGGGTTCGGGACGCGCGATGGTCTTCCCCAACCCGATCCTCCTCGCACCGATGGAGGGGATCACCGATCCGGTCTTCCGCGATCTGGTCATCAACCTCGGGGGCGTGGGCGGCGCGATCACCGAATTCATCCGCATCTCGGTATCAGCGATGTCGTCCAAGGTGGTGCGACGTTATCTGGGACCGCTGCGTGAGGACGCCCCGGTCGGGGTGCAGTTCATGGCGGCCGATGAAGCCCACCTGCCGGCCAGCATCGTTGCCGCGCAGCGCGTCGGCGCGCGTTGGATCGATCTCAACTTCGGCTGCCCGGTGCCGGTGGTGTTCAACAAATGCGCCGGTTCGGCGTTGCTGGGCAAACCCGACGTGCTGGCCCGCATCGTGCGCGCCGCGGTGGGCGCCACCGACCTGCCGGTCTCGGCCAAGATCCGCGTCGGCATCGATGGGCCGGGACGTTTACGCGAGATCGTCGCCGCCGTGGTCGAGGCCGGCGCGGCGATGCTCACGGTGCATGCCCGCCTGCGCTGCCAGCCCTACACCCATCCCGCGACCTGGGAGTGGTTGGCGATCGCCCGCGAGGAGCGGGATCGCCAGAGCCGGCGCATTCCGCTCATCGGCAACGGCGGCGTCGATCGTCCCGAGGATGTGCAGCGCCTGCTGACCGCGACCGGTTGCGACGGCGTGATGATCGGCCGCGCGGCGCTGGCGGATCCGTGGATCTTCGCGCAGGCCTCGGGCGCCCCCGCGCCGAGCCGGGCGCAGGCGGCGGATTTCGCCCTGCGGTACGCTTCGGCGGTGGAGGCCGTGCGCGGCGCGCGTGGTAGTCTGGCCAAGCTCAAACAGTTGGTGCGCTACTACCGCGCCGGTGGCATCTTCGACGGGGTCGAGGACGAACGCATCCGTCTGCTGCGCTGCGATGACCTCGGCGCTGTGCGCGGGTGGTTCAGCGCACGGGCTCAGGGAATGGCATAACCGAGGCCAGTGAGGATGCGCGTCAACGCCAGCAGAGGCAGCCCGGTGATCGCACTGGAATCGCTGGAGGAGATGGCCTCGAACAGGGCGATGCCGCGACACTCCAGCTTGTAGGCGCCGGCGCAGTCCAGCGGCTGGTCGGCGGCGACGTAGCGTTCGAGGGCTGCGCGCGCCAGCGGGCGCATGGTCAGGGTCGTCAGGTCGGTGTGCCGCCAGCGCTCGCCACCACGCGCCACCACCAACGCCGTGATCAGGACATGGCTCCGCCCGCTGAGCATGGCGAGCTGGTCG
>JANPIY010000694.1:0-2634 GCA_031425255.1 Planctomycetota bacterium | reverse complement strand
GCAACTGTCCACCGCCGTGCGGGATCTGCCGCAACACGCTCTCTCAGACGGGTCGCGAAATACCCACTTTCTGCACCGATCGGCTCGAGCATCCTTGGCTCCGCTTGAGCGGTAAGCACGACCCGTCCGATCGACGCCGCGCGACCAAGTTCGCGCCACGCACCGTGTTTGCGCCAGACTGTCCCATCGTCGGCGGTGAGAGTGGCAGCGGTCGCGTTGACGATTTCGGAGAGAATGGTGAGCACGCCAAGTACGAGAAAGCTCTCGGCGCGGGAGGGGGGCGGCCCCGCATCTCGCGCTCGATGGACTAGTGAGAATGAACCATCGTCTAAAGCGTTGAACTCAATCGTATGCCGCCCGTGGCTAAACCTTTCCAGCCGACGCCAACGCTCCAGCAAATCTCCGGTATCGCGAGCACTCGAAAGCGCCTGCAGAACTGGTTCCGGGCTCACTTCACGTATAGCATCGGCGATTGAGAGGACCGTAGAAGGCCCGTGGATGTTCATGATCGGGGTCAAGGTGTCGAGTTTCTGAGTTCGCGGCACCCATGGGCTCGACCGCGAGCTTGGAGGCGCCGCAATTCCTCGGCGTGCAAGCCCAGTAGAAATGAGCCGCATCATCGCAGCCGAAGCAAAGTCGATGCCTTGATCCTGCCTAGTCATCGCTGCTCACCTTCAGTCGAGTGAATTGCTAAAGTCTATTTCGCAGCGGTCAGCGACTGAATTTGCGACTTAACTTCCGTATCAAGCCGTTGTGTGGGCTGGCCGCCTAGGCAACCAGGCACCCGGGTCTTACAGGAAAGCGCTGTGGACGGTGCCCGCTTGCAGCTCGAATAGCATTTGCGATCGCACCGGGCCCAACGACCATGGCAGTCTCGCCTGCCCCTTTCGGGGGACGTCTGCTATCAACAAGCTCAATGATCATAGACGGGACATCGCTCAGACGCGGAATGGGCGTGTCGGCGAACGTCTCGGCAGTGACAAAGCCGCGCTCTGTCGGTAGGCCGTCGGAGAGCACAAGCCCCAAGCTCCAGACGAGGTTGCCTTCGCACTGCGCGCGGACTTGGTCCGGATTGATGACGAGGCCGCAGTCGTGGACGCACCATAATGTCGTGACCTTTGCCGTTCCATTTGGGTCAATGACGACGTCCGCCACTGCCGCGGCATAGCTCGCGTCCTTGTAGATCCCGCAAGCAATACCACGGCCAGCTCGGTGCCCCGGCTTGACCGCCTTCGGTGGTTGGCCCCAGGAGGCCAACCTAGCTACGCGCCTCAAAACGCCCGCTAAGATCGGATCATTGATGTGCCGCAAGCGGAAATGGAGCGGATCAATCCCGGCTGCGATCGCGGCTTCATCGATGGCGCTCTCAACGGCTAGCCCGTTCGGGCCGGCGCCCAAACCTCGCCAGGGGCCGGTGTGAACCGGCAGCCGCACCGCCTGATAAGCGGAGCGGGCTCGTCCGAGAGCGTAGGGTGCAGTCATGCCACGGGCGACGCCACCATCGCCCGCAATGACATCAGTGGCCTTCTGCATCCACGCGGGTACGACCGCGGCGGTGAACAGAATGTGCGAGGTGACCTGTGAGTGATCCCAATCAGTGACCCGCCCGCCCTCAACACGCGCCTTCACGCGATGCGACGATGGCGGACGGTGAAAGCCGTGGCTTAATTCTTGAGCTCGAGTCCATTGTACCTTCACGGGCGCGCCAATGGCGCGGGCCAGAGCAGCTGCCTCAACTTCGACTCTGCACACCGTCTTGCCGCCGAAGGAGCCGCCTACCCGGCAGGATTGCACTGCAACATGCTGAGCCTTCAGCTTGAAAGCATTGGCTAGGAAGTCGCGCATATAGAACGCGTCCTGAGTGCTTGCCCAAACCACTAGATTGTCGCCGCGCCACTCAGCGACTGAAGCTTTGGGTTCGATGGCGTTGTGCGCCGCGAGCGGGATGTCCAGCCGAAGGTCTACATCCCAACGCCCATCTGTCGGCTCGCCTTTCATGACTGCATGAGGCAACTTCCCCGCGGCAAGGCGTTTGTCGATGTCGATCGCGTCGGGGATGACCGATTGAGGGGGCCGCTCAGGCATGTCCCACTCAACTTGTAGCGCCTCGGCGATGGCGTTAAGGGCGCCTGGCCGGCTCGCTACAATTCCAAGCCCACGGGCCCTACCGATCGCCGGACCGCAATCGGTCACAACTGCCACAAAACCGGGGACCGCTTCAGCGGCCTTGCTGTTCCAACGCTTAGGTTTCGAAGGAAGCTCGACAGATATCGGAGCTCTCAGCACCCTTCCGAAGCAGAGGCCCGGTAATCGGACATCGGCTGCAAAGAGAGGCGCGCCCGTAACAATCTCTCGTCCCTGGACGATCTCGGGGCTCGCGCCGATCAGGCCGCCAGTGCGGAACGCGACGAGTTCTGACAGGGGTCGCGGTTTGACTAGCACTTCGCCTGTGGTCCCACCTACCGCCACGGCCTCCCGCAAGGAGGCGCAGGCCTGCGCCAGTGGCTGGGCGAAGTGGCTGACGGACTCGCTACCAACCGTGGCCCTCACGGGCGAAATACTCGTCGTTCGATGCAGGACGACGTCGACTTGGTTCCAACGCGCGCCAAGTTCGGCGCAAGCTATCTGCTTAAG
>JANPIY010000693.1:0-14182 GCA_031425255.1 Planctomycetota bacterium | reverse complement strand
TCGCTCAACAGCACCGCGGCCAAGCGATCGGCCACCACCACATGGTCTTCGCCCGCCATCATGTCGGCGAGTTGTTCCGCCCCGTCACCGAGACGGCGCGCGATGACGCGGACCTTGGCCAGCACCTCATCGGCGGCCAGCATGGCGGCTTCGCGCGGCGAAGGCACCTCCGCCAGCGCGGTCCAGCGCGCGAGACGATATGGTCTGGTCGAGGGCACCTCCTCCAAATGCAGGCGTAGCATGCCTTCGACCACGATCGTGGATTGGCCATGCTCCAATGCCTGGATCCGTAGCACCCGTGCGGCGGCGGCCACCGGAGCGAATGGCGGTGCGGCGGCGGCCTGGGTCTTCCATCCCTCGGTCAGACGCGGAAAGGCCACCCAACGGGCGTCCTCCGGCAATTCGAGCATATCCGCGACCAGGGCGCGGTAGCGCGGTTCGAAGACCCGGATCGACACCGGCACCCCCGGCAATAGCACGTGGTCCGGTAAGGGGAACAGTGACAAGAGGGACGGTGGCAACACGGGAATCAGAACAGGCGGTTGAGACCGTTGAGCGCGGCGACGCGATAAGCCTCGGCCATGGTCGGGTAATTGAAGGTGGTATTGACGAAGTACTTCAAGGTATTGGCTGGCGCCTTCTGGGTCATGATCGCCTGGCCGATGTGGATGATCTCGCTGGCCTGGTCGCCGAAACAATGGATGCCCAGGATCTCCAAGGTCTCACGGTGGAACAGCAGCTTGAGCATGCCGACGGCATTGCCGGTGATCTGCGCGCGGGCGAGGCTGCGGAACATCGCGTGACCGACCTCGTACGGCACCTTGGCCGCGGTCAGGTCGCGTTCGGTGCGGCCGAGCGAACTGATCTCGGGAGAGGTGTAGATGCCCGCGGGGATGTCGCGGGCGAGCCGCGCGTCGCACTTGCCGTGGATCAGGTGGGTCGCCGCGTAGCGCCCCTGGTCATAGGCAGCACTCGCGAGACTGGGCGGCCCGATGACATCGCCCGCGGCGTAGACGTGCGGCAGAGCGGTCTGGAAGTCGTCATTGACCGCGATCTGGCCGCGGGCGTTGGCGAGGATGCCGATGGTTTCCAGGCCCATGTCCTGCGAGTTGCCGACGCGACCGTTGGCCCACAGCAGGATGTCGGTCTTGAGCTTCTTGCCGGATTTCAGGTGCAGGATCACGCCGTCATCGAGACCTTCGACGCGTTCATATTCCTCGTTGTGGCGCAACAGCACGCCTTGTTCGCGCAGGTGGTAGCTGAGCGCATCGATGATCTCATCGTCGAGGAAGGCCAGCAGCTTGTCGCGCGAGTGCACCAGGTTCACCTTGATGCCCAAGCCACGGAAGATCGAAGCGTACTCGCAGCCGATGACGCCGGCGCCGAAGATCGTCACCGACTGCGGCATGATGGCCATACGCAGGATGGTGTCGCTGTCGAACACCCGCGGATGGGTGAAATCGATGTCCGCGGGACGGAATGGACGTGATCCGGTGGCGACGACGAAGTGATCGGCCTGGAAACGCTCCTCGAAGCCGTGCACGCCGGTGACCTCGACGGTGTGCGGATCGATGAAGCGTGCGCGCCCGTGGATGACCTGCACCTCGTTGCGTTCATAGAAGGTGTGACGCATCGAGACCTGCCGACGGATGACGCCTTCGGCGCTCTTGAGCAGCTTGGGAAACGACAGATCGCAGGCATCGGCGATGCTGGTGAACAAGGGGTTGTTCTTCACCTCGAGGAGGCGGAGCACCGCATGACGGAGGGCCTTGCTGGGGATGGTGCCCCAATGGGTGCAGCCACCGCCGACGTCCTTGTAGTCCTCGATGACCGCGACCGACTTGCCGCTCTTCGAGGCCTGCATCGCCGCGCCCTCACCGCCCGGGCCGCTGCCGATCACGATCACATCGAATTTTTGCATGGAATGTCCTCAGCCTGCGGCGGTGTCTGTCCAGGAGGCTAGTGACCTGGAATGGACACGCCACCCCAGGCGAAAGGCATCGGATCTTCGCGCGTTCTTGGCACGCCTGAGGGGTTTACGCTGCGACCCGGGTCGCTCGCCGGCAAGCGGAGGATGTGCCGCACCGCGAAGCATCAGCGAGCGCTGACTGCCGACGGATGCCTCTGGCGAGGCGCGGCCTCAGTCGTCGGCGTCAGGGTGGTCGGCGTCAGGGGCGGGGAAGAACTCGTCTGCGTCGTCGGCGAACAACCACAGCCGTTCTGCGACGATGATCAGCAGCGGCCGCTCGCCCTGCGAGAACACCAGCCGGTTGCCGGTGAGCTGCGTCAGCGGTTCCAGGCCACTACGCCAATGGGTGCCGCCATCATCGCTGCGCAACAGGCCGCGAACGGGATGGATGGCATAGGCGCGGTTGGCGACCGCCGGATGGACGAGGCGGGCCACTGGTATGAACGACTGACCGTCCAATTTTTCCTCCGCCAGGGGCGGCGTTGGCGGCGGCGCGGTGGGTAGCGCTGTCGGTGGCAATGTGGTGGGCGATGGCGTTGGCGATGGCGGAGCAGAGACCAGTGCCGGCCGCGGCGTGGCGGAATCGACAGTCGCGACGGTGGGCGCCGGCGGCGTGAGGCGATCCACGACGTGCGGGTCGAGCGACCACAGGTGGGCACGCAAGCGGCGCAACACGGCGGTCGGAGACGCGGCTTCGCTGGCCGCCGCACGTTCAGCCGCGAGCGCCTCCAGCCGCAGTCGACGCAAGGCGAGGGCGGTCTCGCCGAGCGGCCCATCCGGCAGCAATGGCGTCCGCATCTGCGCGACCGCGCCGCTGAGATCGCCTTGCGCGATGCTGTGATCGAGCCGATTGAGCCAGCCGAGATGCCCGGCGGCGTGGTCGACGGTCGCTGGCTGGGGAACGCTCTGCCTGCCGACCAGGAACATCCCCGTCCCCCAGGCGGCGGCGAGCACCACCAACACCACCACCACCGCCGCAGGGACGGTCAGACCACGCGAGACGGCATCGGGAACCTTGGCGTCGCTCGGCATGCGGGGATTCGATGCGGCCGACGCCGGTGGCGCAAGGGGCGGTGCGCCCGCGCGCCGTCCGTGCGCACCGCTGCCATGTTCAACGGACGATGCGCACCAGGTACTTCACATCGCCGGTGTAGCTGCTCTCCATCTGTTGACGACCGCTGCCGCCGCCCTGATTGACCACCCGCACGCCCCGCCGGTTGGCGATGCGCAGGCTCAGGCCGACCACGTCGCGCTCGAGGGTGTAGATGAACGGTTTGGCGGCGGTGCCAGCCGGCACGGTCGCCAACACCACCGGTTCGTTGCCGCTGTCGATGAACATCTCCAGGCGATTGCCGACGGCGCTCTTCTCGTCGTCGGGGCTCTGGTTCTTCTCGGCCACCGCCTGCAGATTCTCACCCGACCAGGTCCCGGATACGTATTGGAAGATCAACACCGTACCGGCCTTGAACGAGCCGACGGTGTAACCGGAATTGTACGAAGCGGTGATGCGGATGGGCTTGGCACCGGTCATGTCGATCTTGGGTTCCGCCTTCTTGGCGGCCACCTGCTGATCACCCAGCAGCGGTCCCTGACGGGCGCCGAGGCTCTTGAGCACGCTGGCCAGCTTGCCGTTGGCGGTGAAATGCTCACGCGCCTCGGCGTTGGCATCGTCGAGCTGCAGCACCAGCTTCCACAGCGCATCCGCGCTCTCGGGCTCGCTCTTCGCCGACCGTTTGGCGGCTGCGGTCAAAGTGGTGAGCGCTCGTGTGCGCTCACGGGTGAGACCCTCCTGATAGGTGCGCTCGGCCTTGCCGCTGGCATCCAGGTAACGCGCCAGTTCATCGTCCACCTGCGAGGCGCACAGCTGCGGGCCGCAGGCCGCGCACATCACACCAACGATGAGCCAGCCGGACCGGTGCTTCTTCATGGGGCTTTCTCCGTGTCCTTGGTTTTATCAGCCTTGTCCTTCGGCGCGGGAGCGAGGTCGAGACCGAGCAGATCGGTCGGCTTGGCATCGAGCTCGACGAGTACCGCCTCGAGCGTACCCAGGGCGGTGAAATACGCGCGCGCGTCCACATGCTCGCGATCGATGACGAGGATTGCGCGCCAGGCTTCCGTCGCCATGGCGGTATCCTCGGCCTTCATCCGGCTCTTGGCGATCGCCGTCAGCGCCAGCAGCGACTTGGCTTTGGCATTGGTCTGGGCTTCGTCGCGGGCCTGCATCAGCTTGGTCACGGCCTCGTTGAAGCGCGTGGTCTCACGTTCCGCCAGATCTGCGGCCAGCAGGGCGGGACCGAGCAGGGTGGCGATGGCGAGGGCGTAGAGGGCTTTGGGCATTGGCATGGGGGCTGAAGGGAACGGCAGGGTTCGAGCGGGGTTCACCAGTGGCTGGCGCAGGTCTGGCGGAGGGTAGCACACGCGGTGCCCGCGCCAGCAGCAGCAGGTTGACCGGGTGTCAGTCCATCCGCCCGCCAGGACGACATCCTGCAGCCATCTGCAGCCCCACCTGCAGCCGCCAGGCGGCCGTGGTTGCCGGCCCGACGATGAACGCCTAGATAGCCTGGGTATGCCGACCTTCGTGGAACCCGACTACGCCTGCGCCGTGATCAGCGCGCCCGATGGGCGACGGCTGTTGCAATTGCGCCCGCCGGACGCCCGCCACGCTGCCGGCCAGCTCACCTGCTTCGGGGGGATGCGTGAACCGGGAGAGTCCGCCGAATCGTGCTTACGCCGGGAACTCCACGAAGAATTGGGCTGGGATCCGGGTTCCCTCACGCCGCTCTGCGAGCTCTGGGTGGGAGGCCGCCTGATCGCGCGCTTCTATCACAGCGCACTGCCGGACGGAGTCCGTTTGACCACCGAGCCGGGGCATGCCGCCGTGTGGGTTCCCACCAAGGCTCTGCCCGGCCTGCCGGTCAGTCCCTGGCACCGGGCCGTGCTCGCCGCGGTCGATGCCGGTGCCGCTGTCGTGGAGCTGCCGGCATGACCCTCCCACCGTTTCCCGGGTGCACATGCGCGTCGCGCTGATCACTCCGGAATATCCCGGTTGCGGACTCTCGTTCGGAGTCGGCTCGTATGTCCAGCGCCTGGCCCAGGAGCTGGCCCGGGCCGGCCATGGCGTCTGCGTGGTGGTGGTGGCGCAGGACGGCTGCTGGCTGGGACACTCCGATCATGTGCACCGCGTCAACGCCCTGCGCATCCCAGGGGTGCTGCGCGCCTGGTGGACCCGGCGCTGGTTGCTGCAGACCCTCGACGACCTCGCACCCGACGTGGTGGAGATTCCCAACTGGGGCGGCCTCGGCGCCTTCGTTCCGCGCCATTGGCCGCTGGTGGTGCGGCTGTCGACCTCGATCGACCATCAGCGCTCGCGCGACCGCCTGCGCCGCCACCTGCATCCCTTCCACCTGCGCTTCGAGCGTGCGACCGTCCGACGTGCCCACGTGCTGATCGCCAACAGCCAGGCCATCGCCGCGATCTCGGCTCCGCTCTATGGCCGCATGGCCGATCGCATCATCCCGCACGCCTTCCCCAGCCCGGCGTCCTGCGGACGTCCGTCGGGGCAGGACGTACTGTTCGTCGGACGACTGGAACATCGCAAGGGCATCGATGTGCTGCTGCGGGCGTGGCCGGCGATCCACCGCTGCTTCCCCGGCAGCACGCTGCATCTGGTCGGTGATGACCATCATCGCCTTGCCACCCGCCTGCCCGTCCTCGCCGGCATCCGCTTCCACGGCATGCTCACGGATGCCGAACTCGCCGGCCTGCGGCCGCGCTGCGCCGTCCAGGTGGTGCCGTCCCGCTTCGAGAGTTTCGGCCTGACCGTGGTCGAGGCTTTCGCTGCCGGCCAGGCGGTGGTCGCCGGAGCCTGTGCGGGGTTGAGCGAAACCATCGGGCCGGCTGGTCTGACCCATGCGGTCGAAGTCCCGGCAGCGCTCGCTGCCGCCGTAATCCGGTTGCTGGGCGACGCCGACCTGCGCAGCGAGCTGTGCGCTCTCGGCGCGCTGCGCCTGCGCGAACGCTTCAGCCTGGCGGCCTGGCGCGCGGCGACCATGGAAGCCTACGACGTGGCACGCGTGCGGGCACGCGGCCCGATCCCCCGCTGAGGCAGCCACGCCCGCAAACGACGGCCGCATCCATCAACCGGCGCGGCGAATGATCATGCCCGCGGA
This sequence comes from Planctomycetota bacterium, assembly GCA_031425255.1. Taxonomy (GTDB): domain Bacteria; phylum Planctomycetota; class UBA11346; order UBA11346; family UBA11346; genus BOG-1363. The sequence continues at coordinate 8,044 of JANPIY010000693.1, read as the reverse complement.
GGAGGCGACGTGGCGTTCGATCAGCAGCCGTAGGCTGGCGTCCTGATTGAAGGGCGGCAAGTCGACCCACTGATCGAGGAAGCCATCACCGAGCGCGACGTCGATCGGAGCCATGACATGGCCGTGACGCCGTAAACGCTCGGCCAACGCGACGAAATCACGACGCCGCAACAACACCGTCGGACCGCTGGTGATGGTGTGGTCATCGCTCCCGCAGTTGAATTCGGTGGTGTGCACCGCCACGCCACCTGGGCGCAGGCACGCCAGCGAACGCTCGACGAAGGCCAGGGTCCGGTCGAGCGTGCCGATGTGTTCCATCGAACAGGCGGACCACAGGAAATCGAAACCGGTGAGGTCGTCGGGGACGTGGTTCATGTCTGCCACGCGGAACGAGACCTGGCGTCTGAGCACCTCGTCGCTGACCAGTTGTGGATGGCTGAGCGCGCCCAGGCCATCCGCATGCAAGCCATACTCAACCCAGCCACTGCTTACCGCTGCGGTCAGCGCCTGATCGGTGGCGACCACCTGGATACCGCGCGCGGCGAATAGGGCGGGCAGCAGCTCGCGACCGACGCCGAAACCGAGTGCACGGGCGCCGGCAACCAGGAAGCCGGCGCGTTCGAGCGCCGCAAGGATGTAGACGAACTCCCATTGTTTGCGCTGGAAGACCGGGGCCTCGCGCAGTTCGGCGCACCAGCGGTGGTACTCCGGCAGACGGAAGTGGTCCTCGCGGCAGATCAGCGAGGTGGTGCCGAAGGTTGGATCCTCGGCCGCCGTCGGCGCCGGCCGCCCACACAGGCGGCGGGCGAGCAGAGCCTGATTGGCCTGGAGATGGTCGGCACGCCAGGACAGGCGCTGCCACCAACGCAGCTGTTTGATGATGGGCAGACGACGGACGATCGCACGCAGGCGTGGATGCATGGCAGCTTTGTGGGCAGCGCCCGACTGGTATCAATCCCGTCATGCAGGACTGCCCAGCGCTGCCGTCGCCCACCGTCGACCTGCTGATCCCCACCCGCAACCGGCACGACTGCCTCCGCCGCAACCTGCCCTCGTGGCAGGCCGCAGCCGCCGGGCGCGCCGGCATCATCCTCTGCGACCAGTCCGCGCAGGCGTTCACCGCCGCGGAGGTGAAGATCCTGCACCGGCCGGAGCTCGCCGGCCTGCCGGCGGCGCGCAACGTGCTGCTGGCCGCCAGCAGCGCCGAGGTGGTGATCTTCCTCGATGACGATTGCGAGATCGCCGCCGACTTCGTCCAGGTGGTCCAGTGTCTCGCGCGTGAAGAGCAGAACGTGCTGGCGTGGGGGCCGGTGGTGGAACACCGCAGCCGCTGGAACCGCCGCCTCCACCGCCTGGTCCACCACGGCGCCTTTGCCGACCAGCGCCGCTTGCTGGCCGGACCCAGCGACCGCCCCACGGCGGCGCTCTTCGGCTGCTGTTTCGCGGTGCGCCGGGTGGCCGCGACTGCGATCGGCTTTGACGCGCGACGCCCCGGCTACGCCTTGGGCGAGGATCTCGATTTCTTCAAACGCCTGGCGGCGGCCCATCCCCCCCGCTGCACCCGCTTCGTGCGCCGCCTGCACGCGGTGCACCGCCAGGATGGTGCCGACCGGGCCGACGCGTACCGCCGCGGTCTGGCCAAGGGCGCTTTCCTGCTGTGGCTGGCCCGGCGCCATGGGGGCGGCGATCCCCTCACACTGCTGCATCTGGGGCTCGCGCTGCTGGCAGCCGCCTCGGGCCGGGGCCATGAACCCGCTTCCTGGCGGGGCGTCCTGGCCGGCCTGTCGCGCCCCTGGCGAAGGCCCATCCTTAAATCGGGCGCACCCTAGGTCGACCAGCCGTACCTCAAGTGGTTTCCCACCTTGAAAATCACTTGCATGGAACCTATGGTCCGCTCCCACCGTCATCTCCTCGCAGATGAATCCGCTTCCGGGAGTTGCGTGAGCCGCCTTATGACCGTCCCGACCCTTCGCCATCCGCCGCGCTCCCAGGCCCCCGAAGTGCCCGCTCGATTCGATTCAACCGACTGCGAGCGTGGGCGTTACCGAGCAGCCATCGATATCATGGAGTGCGCATGAGCAGCCTGACCCTGGACTTCACCAATTGCCTCTCCGAGGCCATTGGTGCGACCCACGGCCTGACCAAGTCCGAAGTGGACACCCTGGTCGCCAAATTCCCCAAGCATCACGAGAACGTCGAGGAACTGCGCTCCACCGGCGAGTGCGCCTTCTTCGACCTGCCTTACCAGGACCAGAGCGAGCTCAAGGCGCTGCTGAAGAAACATCAGGGCAAATGGGACAATCTGGTGGTGGTGGCGGTCGGCGGCAGCTCGATCGGGCCGCGCAGCCTGCTCACCGCGCTGGGACATACCCAGCACAACTTCCAGGATGCCGCCGAGCGCAAGCACGCGCCGCGGGTGTTCTTCGCCAACAATCCCGACCCCAAGGTGCTCAATGATCTGGTCGAGACGCTCGACCTGAAGAAGACGCTGTTCCAGGTCACCAGCAAAAGCGGCAACTCGGTCGAGACCCTGGCGATGTGGTTGTGGCTGGCCGAACAGCTCAAGAAGAAGGCTGGCAAGGGCGCGCTGTCGAACCAGGTGGTCTTCACCACCGACCGCGACAAGAGCCCGCTGATGGAGATCGCCAAGCAGGAGAAGATCGACACCCTGGCGGTGCCCTCGAACCTCGCCGGCCGTTACGGCGTCCTCGGCAACAGCGGCCTGTTCACCGCCGGCATGTGCAACATCGACATCACCAAGCTGCTGGCTGGTGCCGCCGACATGGACAAGCGTTGCCGTCACGGCGACGCCTTCCGCAATCCGGCCTACATGCATGCGCTGGTGCACTACCTGCTGACGCGCAAGCGCCGCAAGACCATCCACGTGATGTTCGCCTTCTCCAACCGTCTGCATGGCGTGGGCGAATGGTATTCGCACCTCTGCGCGGTGTCGCAGGGCAAGATGCTCAACCGCAAGGGCAAGGCGGTGCACGTCGGCCCGAGCCCGATGGCCAGCCTGGGCACTTCCGACCAGCACGGGCAGATGCAGCTCTACTGCGAAGGTCCGTTCGACAAGGTGGTGACCTTCGTGACGGTCAAGGACCACGGCGCCAAGGCCGTCGCCCCGGCCACTTACCCCAAGATCGAAGCCATCCAGCACCTGCAGAACGCCGACTTCACCACCATCATGGATTACGGCTACTGGGGCACGGAACAGCACATCACCGCCGCCGGCCGTCCCAACATGACCATCCAGCTCGACGTGGTGGATGAGGCCAACGTCGGCGGCCTGTACTACCTGCTCCAGCTCTCGACCGCCATGAGCGCCGAGCTCTACGGCATCGACCCCTTCGACCAACCCGGCGTCGAGCACTGCAAGCAGGCCACCTTCTCGCAGTTCGGCCGCGCCGGCTTCGAAGACCTGGCCAAACGCATCAAGGAATACCGCGCCAAGCCGCGGAAGACCTGCTGAGCGCCGCTGCGATGGACGGATTTCTGGCCTGGCATGGGAACCGTTGGTTCCGCGGTTCTCTTGGCATCATCCCGGTCGATTCCAGCACCGCTGACGGTCATGGCTTCCCGTAGCGGACTACGACCGGATCGGCCGTCGCGGTCATGATCTGCTCACCATCCCAGGTCCATCTGCCGGTACGATTCACGCCACATCTGCGTGACCCTCGCAGCTTTCCGCGCTCCCGGCCACTTGCGCCTTCTCGGACCTCCGCCCATAGTGCCCCAGACGGTCACAGACCGAGAGGATCGTGCGCATGAGTCTCATCGAGTTCATCCAGGATTACCGCTGGTGGGTGCTGGCCATCAGCCTGCCCCTGATCGTGATTTATGGACGCGTGCTGGTGCTCGCCTCCTTCGGCGTCGGCGCTCCGCCCACCAAGCCGATGACCGCTCCGCTGCGCCGGATCCCGCCCAAGCCAGGGTCCGCCAGTGGCGTTGCCAAGCCGTCGTCGATGCCGACGCCGCCACCGGAAGGCCGTCAGGAGGTCCTCCCGAGCTCACTCGATGCCGGACTCAGTGGCCACCAGAAGGCGGGTTCGGCCAAGACCGTCAAGCTGCCTGCGGCCCCCTCCAAGCCCACCGACTCGCCCTCGCCGATCGTCGGCCGCAAATCCAGCACCGACCTGCCTACGAGCAAGGAACTGGCCGACAGTGACGCCGAGGCCCTCGATGGCCTGTTCGGCAAGCGTGATGAAGCCATCCCCCCGAGCGAGAGCCCCTCGGTCGCCCTGCGCCGCAAAGCCAGCCGCATGGAGGAACTCGGATTCCACCACGGCATCGTCACCGACAAACTACCCGACGGCAAAGCGGCCGTGCCGTCCGCGACACCGGTGCCAGCGGCCAACTCGCCGCAGATCATGCCCGACGGCACGCCGCGCAGCTCGACCGCCGAGCTGACCTCGATCCTCGAACGCATCGACAAGTTCCTCGCCGAGGACACCCCGGCCAAGCCGGTGCCGACTCTGCCCCCCAACATCGCGACCACGACGCTGGTGAAGAGCGTGAGCGAAGAGGAGGCGCACGCCGCCCAGCGCGCGCCCACCGAACCGATGCCGCCGACCGATTCGTCAGGTGCCGTCCATGCGGCCACCCATTCGGCCACCAAAGGCACCGAGGCGATGGCCAAGCCAGAGACCACGGCCATCGCCAAACCCGATGCGCAGAAGAAGACCCAGCCGATGTGGGCCCGCCCGGATGCGATGGACGAGGACGTCGAGGCGAAGGCGAAGGATGAGAAGAAACCTGACACCGGGGATCAGCAGCGCTTGTTCTGAGCCGTGACTGAAATGATCGATGGAAGAACCGCGGGGGTATCCTCGCGGTTCTTTTCGTTGGTGGCGATGTCCATCGGCGAGAAACACTAGGACCAGGGCCGGATCACAACCGGCTCCTGATGTGCCCACTGTGATATGGATGTGGCATCCCGGCGTTACCCGGCAACCAATGCCGCAGGCATGACTAGCATTCCGACGAATGCCATTCGACCTCTCCCGCTACCGCACCGCCGGCCTGTTCTGGGTGGTCCAGACTCGCGACGGCAGGACCGTCCCTGGGCTCATCACCACGATTGGTGATGGCGACTACGCGGATATCCGGGTCGAGCACCCGGGGAGGTCAGCGGTGACCATCGCCAACGAAGACATCGTCGCCATCCTGCCGCCGCGTGCCTTTGCTGATGACGAAGATGACGAGGCGTGAGGAGGTAGGAGAGCGAGCATCCACCATGAGTCCGCAGTGAGCGGACTGCGCGAGCGTCCCAGAAGTGGTACGATCAGCAGCGCGTCCCCAATTTTCGCATGTCCTCTATGGCTTCATCACCGGCGAACTTCGTCCTGCAAACCGAACTGAGGACCCAAGTCACGCGCTGCCTATCCTTGCCATGACTTGCTCCCCTCGGTCAGCTGACCAGTAGTCACTCCGACAGCGGGTAGCCCTCGGTCGAGAGATGCTTCTCCGTCGGCTCGATTTCGAAAAGGGCGGGAGATCCCGTAGGATTGACGGCGCCGTGCATATCGATGTCCAGGTCCCCATTCGCGGCTGGGCGACCATTCGGTATCGACCAGATACCGTGCACCTTCCCTCCGCGGGATTGGAATTGGAACATGGTCATCTCCGTGCGCAGGAGATACGGCAACGTTTCCGCGATGAGGCCACGGACGACGACCCCTGGACAATTATCATAGGTGAATCCGCTCGAAGGCCTTGCGAAGCCAGGCAACGGATCGTCGAGATACGACATTTTGCCCTGGTTCACCGTGATATGGCATGATTTCATGTATCGGCTTTCCGTGTAATAAGACTCTGGGTTTTCGACGATCCCTTTATCGTTAACAGCGTATCGCAATTGGATGTCCCACTCCTCGCCTTGCTTGGCGAGGACTCCGCGCACGAGATCGATGCGGATTGTCGCCGGAAGTGGCGGCGAATAGTTGAATCTCAGGTGCTCGTCCGCAGGACGATGTACGATCAGGTCTTTCCTGCTGAAGCCGGTGTTCTTCCAAACTGTTATGATCGCTGGCGCATCCGGTGTCGCACGCAGCAGTTCCGCATCGCCCTTCAGAGCGCCGTGCCGTCCATCAGGCGTGTATCCGGCTTTGATAATGCTGATCGCGACATGTGACCCAATTCCACCAACGACCGAAAAACGTCCATCTTCGTCCGTGTAGGTGCGACACTTCGAATATGAACTATTCCCCCATCCCAGTCGTTCAAGCAAGACCAGCACCATGGCTTTCGGAACCGGCTTACCATCCTGATCGATCACGCGTGCATAATAGCAAATACGTCCTTGCAAGGACGTCTCGTATTCGCGCCTTCGCGGATCCCCTGCCGGAATCACCAACGGCGGAGAGTTCACTTCTGGCTTACCCTGCAGTGTCATTGGCTGGAAGCCAGGAACCGCCCGCGGAGATTCGCCGCAACCCACCAAATTAAAGAACCCGAAGACCAATATGAGACCGACGTATCTACTTGTTTTCATGGTGCGAGTAACTTGATATTAATCTCGGCCCCCTTGGCAGCGCTCACCACGGTGACGACTCTGCGCCAGAATACGGACTGCTCCATGATGGTTCCGTTGAACTCACCACTGTGGTGCCGATGATGGCGAAAGCCGGTTTTCCCAGCTGCGGTTTCAGTTCCATTTCTCGCGTCCCCAGAACTGGGATCTCCGGATTCGTCGGAGTAATTTCTCCAGAGTTCATCGCGAATGTTGACGTTGGACAATTTGAGCATGGATGATCTCCCCTGAGCACGCATGCGCGTCTCAATTAAGCTACTGATGATCTCGTATCTGCGCAAGCTTTCGGTCGGTTGAGCGAGCGGAAGCACACGATGGGCATCGTATGCTTCATGGAGGCCGCCGTCAGATCCGCCGCGTTCATCGCGACGACGTTTTCTCCATTCGCCCCCCCCTGGAGTAACCCATGCGCTGTCGGCAAAGAGGAATCCGGCACTTACGTTTGTCCATGGCAGAGGTGTGATGTCCCTCCTCTTCACGATGATCTCGTAGTTGACGTTGATTCGCTCGACGCTGTCGGTCGACAGATAATCCAGGAGGCCAAGCCGCTGCTCAGGATTCACATCGTTGTCTGGTGCGCCATAAGGACCGGGGCCCGCCGCTGGTGGAGGATTCTGGCGTTGATAGAAGTAGTGCTGATCTTTCTTGCCTGAAGCCGCCATGCGCAAGGTCGGAGAATTGAGTCCAGACCATTCCCAGATGTATTCACCCAGTGCCCAGTCGTTGGGGTTGAAAAAGTTGACCGACTTGATTGCGCCGGCCAGTCCTGTGCCCAGGAAGCCTTGAGCGAGATTCGGCGTTTCCAAGCCCATGCCAGGTCCGACTGCCAGCCAATCCGCCGTCGGGTAAACGAGTGAGTCGAGCCAGAGCAACCACCAGTTCCCATCCCAGACGAATGTCGGATCGATTTTCAAGGGACCCGCGGGCGGGGGGGCGCTCTCCAGAACAGCCAAGCCCTTGACCCATCTGGGCTCTGTCATCACGGTCTTTGCCGCGCCATAGAGCTCTGAGCGAACAGCCGCCTGGAGCGCTACATAGGTCGCCACGCTGCCTGCTGGAACCTGTCTTAGAGCATTGACCGTGGCAATATTGCCGTGGCTATGTGCAACTACATGCAATTTACCACTCGAGGGTAACGCACTTCGCAATGTCGTCAGCAATTCCGCGAGGCGGTCACCCGCGATAAATGACACATACTCACTTCGTCCGAAGCCGTTGTAGGATGGATTGAGGGGACCATACCAAGGGCTTCCCCGCTCAGCCGTGGTTCCAAACGTGGTCGGCCAATCGAATTGAATGAAACGACCACGATAGCCATTCCACCACATTCGTTTATAAGCTGACTCAGCGAACATTTTCTTGTACCATCTCGGCATATTGAAGCCGTGGACCGAGATGGTCGTGTGCTCCTCGGTTGCCTTCTGGACCCAACTACCAGCGGCGCGAACAAGCGTCAAGCTCCCTGGAAGAGCACCTCGGCCACTCTCGTAGTCGGAGTTGGATCCTTGGCTA
>JANPIY010000692.1:0-7992 GCA_031425255.1 Planctomycetota bacterium | reverse complement strand
CGCACCAGGTCCTGGAGGGCCACGGCGTCGGGCACGCAGTACTCGATGCGCAGGCCGTAGTGTTTCTCCACGATCTGGAAGTAGCGGTAGGTCTCCGGGTGGAGGCGGCCGGTGTCGAGACTGAAGACCCGGAAGGGCCGTTTCGTCTGGGCGGCGTACTCGATCAGCAGCACGTCCTCGGCGCCGCTGAAGCTGATGGCGGCGTCGTTGCCATAGGTCTTCAAGGCGTGGGCGATGAGGTCGATGGGCGAAGCGGTGGTGAGATCGGTCATGGCGATTCCGGGAATGGTCTCGGGTCCGCGGTCACGAGCCCGGTGTCTCTGGCGAGACCCCGGACGACGGACCCCGGACTCCGGACAGGGCGATCAGATCAGATTCTCGCCCTGCTCCCCACCCTTGGCCTGGAGGATCTGGCGCAGGCGGCGCAGGGCGTGGAACATGCGGGAACGCAGCGTGCCCAGGCTCATGCCACCGAGGATGGCGCTGGCGTCCTCGTAGGACAATTCCTGGAAGATCACCAGTTCGATGATCTCGCGATAGATCTGCGGCAGCTCCGCCAGGGCATCCGCCAACAGGCGGTTGGACTCGACCCGGGACAGCTTGGTCTCGACGCTGACCCCTGGGGCGGGCGCATTGGCCGCGACCGAATTGGATTCGTCGTCGCGGTCGAGGTCGGTGAAGCCGATCATCACCTTGCGGCTGCGCGACTGCAGGTAGTCGATCGAGGCGTTGCGCGCGATGGTGTACAGCCAGGTCGAGAACCGCCGCGTGATGTCGAAACGTCCGACGTGCTCGAACACCCGCAGGAAGACATCCTGGCCGATGCAGGCCGACTCATCGTAGTTGCGGGTGATCTGGTAGATGTAGGCGAGGATGGGACGGCGGTAACGTTCGTAGATGATCTCGAACGCAGCGAAATCGCCCTGCTGGCATTTGGCTACCAGCACCTCGTCAGCATCTTGTCCCGGTGGCGGTTCCATGGAGCGCTCAGCCTAGGTGGCGATTGGCGATGACCAAGAGCCGGCGCATGCGCAGGAACGTCATGCCGGCCTGATGGTGACGTCGATCAGCACGCCGTCGCCCGGGCGGACCGGCTCACGGAAGGCCAGGCGTTTGGTGCTGGTGATCCGTGGCAGGCCATCGAACACGCCTAAGACCAGGTCGCGGACGTCGATGATCTCCGAACCGTCCTGACGCCGGACCACGCCGTTGGCGACCACCCCGCCGGAAAGCGAGAACTGGTTGCGCGCCAGCCAGGCCGCATCGGCCACCATCGCCCATTGGGTGACGCCCATCATCAGCGCGGCACTGGGGAAGTGCCCAGGGACGAACGGGTGGTTGTGCGGGTAATGGTAGGCCGCGAGCAGCCGGCCGGTGGCGGGATCGCTTTCGACGATGTGATCGATGAAGCGCATCGGTGCGGCCTTCCAGGCGAGCTGGCCGGCGTCGAAGGCGTGGCCTCCCTGGTTCATCACCAGCGGACGGATGGGCGCACTGGCGACCTGCGCCATGGTCGCCGAACCCGACATCACTTCCGCGTCGAGGATCTTCTGCCCGTCGATCTCGGCGTAGGTGGAGAACGCGGTGAAGCCGCTGCGGTCACGGGTGATCTCGGCATGCCCGATGACCTCGCCCGTCAGCGGCACCGGCCGATGCATGGTGATGCGGCTGATCATGCTGAAGACCGCCACATGGCCCAGCGGCGCCAGACGCTCATGGAGCAGCGGCACGCCGGTGAGCGCCATCAGCTCGGCCAGGAACGGCTCGTACCAGCAAATCTGACCGCCCACCTCGCTGCGGCCGAAGATCTCCCGCCCGCGCGGATCACCACGGGGGATGCGCGTGACCGAACGGGCCTTGGTGCGCTCCGCATTCAGGGTCACGGAGTCCGGCATCAGGTTGACCCCACGATGCGGCAGGTAGGCCTTCAAGGCCTCGGCGTCGAGGGTCAATTCGCTCATGGCGCGACACCATGCTGGAGCCGCCGCGTTCTACAAGTGCCCGTGCCGCAGGCCGGTGGGCCTGGTTTTCCGGATCCTGTCCAGGGCTGGTCAGGAGCGTTCGAGGGCCGGCAAGGTGGCGATCAGTGACCGCAGGATCTGCGGATAAAGCACCCTTTCCGCGGCCTGGACCCGGGCTTGGAGGAGTTCCGGGGTGTCATCGGCGAGCACCGGCACGCGCAGGTGACCCAGGTGCGGGCCGCTGTCGTACGCGCCACTGACGACATGCGCGGTGCAACCGGACTCATCGACCCCGGCGGCGATCACCGCCCGATGCACATGGATGCCATACATCCCCCGCCCTCCGAAGGCCGGCAGCAGACTGGGGTGGATGTTCACCACCCGCCCCTGCAACGCCGCCGGCGGATCGTAGAATTTCATCCAGCCGCACATCGCGACCACCTCGCAGGCGTGCGCCAACAAGGCGGTGGTCACCGCCTGCGGCGCGCTGGCGATGACCACCTGATGACCCCAGGCGCGGGCCCGGGCCACGCCACCGGCGTCGGCTTTCGACGCCACCACCACCGCGATGCGGGCCGGGAGTCGACCGGCGGCGATCTCCTCCACCAGGTTGGCGTAGGTCGAACCGGAGCCGGAGAGGAGGATGCCAAGACGCGCGGACATGGGCGGCACGGTAGTTTGCATGCCGGGAGCGGATAGGGGGCAGGGTGCGTCCGGGACGCCGCCCAGGGCTCCAGGACGTTCCCTCCCTTGCACCCTTCGTCGCGACCTCGACCGTCTGCCCAACCACCACGAAAGCGGGAAGAAATGGCGATCTGGAGCAAAGGCGGCGACGAGACCAACAGCCTGGTGCACGAGTTCACGGTCGGCGACGACTATCTGAATGATCGGGTGATCGCGCCCTACGACGTGCTCGGTTCGATCAGTCACGCGCGCATGCTGGCGCGGGTGGGTCTGCTCACCCCAGGCGATGGCGCGGCCCTGGTCGCTGGTTTGCAGCAGCTCCATCGCGAATACCTGGGTGGTGGCTGGACGATCGAAGCCGCCGACGAGGACGTCCACAGCAAGGTCGAGGCACTGCTGACCCAGCGCCTCGGTGAACCGGCGAAGCGGCTGCACACCGGGCGCAGCCGCAACGACCAGGTGCTGACCGCCGTGCGACTGTGGCAGAAACACACGCTGATCCACATCGCCCGCGATATCTGCACGACCGTCGCCACGCTGCTGGAGCGTGCGCGCACGTACGAGTTCCACCCCCTGCCCGGCTACACCCATCTGCAACGGGGTATGCCCTCGAGCGTGGGCATGTTCTTCGCCGCCCACGCGCAGGCCCTGCTCGACGACCTGATCATGGTCGAAGCCGCCTACACCCTGGCCGACTCCTGCCCGCTCGGTTCCGGCGCCAGCTACGGCGTCGGACTGCCGCTCGATCGCGAGTACGCCGCGCGCCTGCTGGGCTTCGCCCGTTTCGGTGGCGTCGCGATGGCCGATGCCAACTCGCGCGGCAAGGTCGAGACGGTCTGTCTCGACGCGGTCGGGACGGTGGTCGGCGACCTCAGCCGGCTGGCCGGCGATCTGGTGTTCTTCACCACTGCGGAATGCGGTTTCTTCCGCATCGGCAAGGGTTTCACCACCGGCTCCAGCATCATGCCGCAGAAGCGCAACCTCGACCTCTTCGAACTGCTGCGCGGTCGGGCGGCGCGTTTCCTCGGCCTGCGCACCGGTCTGGCGGCGATCACCCTCGGGCTGCAGTCGGGTTACAGCCGCGACCTGCAGGACACCAAGGCGCTCTGCATCGAGGGCCTGCGCCTGGTGCGCCAGGGTCTCGCCGTGACCAGCGCGGCGGTGCCGACCCTGGAGCCGGTGACGGAGCGCATCGTCGCCGCGCTCACCCCGGACATCTACGCCACCGACGAGGCCTATCGCCTGGTCCGCGAGCAGGGCATGACCTTCCGTGACGCCTACCTCCAGGTCGGCCGCAACCTCGACCGCGTGGCCACCCCGGACCACGAAGGCGCCGTCCGTTCGCGTACCCACCTGGGCAGCACCGGCAACCTGGGCTTGGATGGATTGGATGCGCGTCGGCGTGCAGCGATCACGCGCTGGGAGGATGTCGAACGCACGCTGACCACCACCTGGGAGTCGTTGCTGGTCTGAGCAAGGGTGCCATCCATGTGAAAACGGATTGCCCCTGGCCGGCTGGCAGCCGGCGGTCCCAGGGGGGAGAAATCCGCTATCGCACCAACTTCGGCGGGTGCAGGGGCGCAGCTCCTGCCGGGGCGTAGCGGGGCAGCGCCCCGCGAACAACGATCCCCCGAGGGCGCCTGCGCGACCGAGCGGGGACGAGGCCCATCGCGCGCAGCGCGATCACGACGGCGAAGCCGGCGTCCCGGCCGCAGGCCGGGCAGGGCCGATGCTAGCCGACCCGCGTGAACGGCATCACCACCGCCGGAGGTACGTTCAGCCACACCATGCGCGACTGATCGAAACGGAAACCCGGCGGCTGGAAGCGGCGCCACATGCGTTTCGAGTAGGTGAACTGCACATAACGCTGGCCGGGTTCGAGCACATCGGCGATGGCGGCGAAGATCGCGCTGGAGAGCCCCTGGGGCAGGCTGAGCAAGGGCAGGCCGCTGAGTACCGCGCCGACCTGATGCTTGGTGATGCCCAACTGGGCCAGGTGCGCCACCATCTGCGAGGCGCACCCCTGCACGATGTGGACGTCGGCCATGCGCTCGCGCAGGCGTTTGACGAACATCTCGTTGAACTCGATGGCGACCACCGGATGGGTGGGGAAACGTTTGCGCAATTCGCGGGTGAACACCCCGGTGCCCGGACCCAGTTCGATGATCACTTGCCCAGGTTGGAGCGGACCAATGGCGTTCACCATCGCGCGGGCGAGGTGCCGGCCGCTCGGCGCCACCGCGCCGGTGGTGCGGAGGTGCTTGGCGCATTGGCCAAGGAACTGCAAGGTCTCGAGTACGACGGAGATGATCTGGCACATTGACCGGTCGCATTCGGGAGTGTCAAGCCGGCTGCCCCGCTTTCACCCCCGACCCCCCCTTACAGCGCGTCCATCCCATGCCCCCGAGGTTGTGGTGCCACGGTGGTTTGCAGCGTATGGTCAGGCATGTCCACGGTGCCGCTGCTCCCTGTCATGGCCGATGGCACCCTGCCACCCCTGCCGTTCCTGCTGCAGTGGTTGGCGCAGGTCGCGAGCCGCTCGCCCGTGCGCGTACGGATCGAGCGCCTGCCCCCAGGGAACGGCTCGCTGCCTGATCTGCTCGCCGGCGCCGGCATCACGGCGGTGGAGTTCGGCCGTAACCCCATCGGCCGATCTTTCCGTTGGGAGGGATGGTCGGGCGCGCGGGTCCTGGCCGATACCGCTGAGCCCGACGACGCCCTCCCGCTGCATCACGGTGAATTGCCCTGGCAGACCGGCGAAGGGACCATCGACCCCATGGTCAGTGGGCTCATCGACCTCGCCCGCCTGGAGGATGCCAATGCCGCGAGCGCCGGTGACGGCGGCGGGCATGGCGCGGCGTGGGAGCACCTGCTGAATGCCTTCCACCCCGATAGCCAGGCCCAACCGCCGCGCGCGCCGCCGCTCGCTGGCCATGGCGCGGCCTTGTCCGATGGACGGCTGGGAGCGTGGAATCCGCTGCCCATCGCCCGACGCGCCCTGGTGGCATTGCCGGCGCCGCGTGGTCCGGCCCCGTGGGGCCTGGTCGATCAGCGGGGCGTCCGTCATCCGGTGCAGGTGTCGAGGGACCGATCGGCCGTGAATTGTTGACCTCGGTGACGCTCGGCGCCCTCGAAGCGGTGACCTTCGAGCCGCTCGACGACCCCGTCCCAGGGAGCCATTGGGAGATCAGCCGCACGGTGTTGGACAACGGACACGTGCGCGCCGAACTGGATCCTCTCGGCCAGGTGGTGCGGCTGTGTTGCGATGGCCGTTTCGTCGCCTGGTCGGGCCCGGCGTTGCAGGCGCTCCTCGATGACCTGCCGCTGGCCAGTCAGACCACCACCACCGTCCTGGAGGACGGCCCCATCCGTGGCCGTGTGGCGGTGACACGCGTCAGTGAACGTGGCACCTTGCACCTGACCTACACGCTGCACGCCCATGAGGCGGTGCTGCGCGTGGCGGTAACCTGGGACGGCGAGGGCGAGATGCGTCTGCTCTGCCCGACCATGGTGCGCGCGGATCCCCTGCAGGTCGCTGGCGAACTGGCCGGCTGGAGCCTGCCGCAACATGCCGATGCGGCCCGGATGCCGATGGCGCCGATCGCAGGGCTGCGCTGGGCACGCCTGGCCGGGCAGGACCGCCGCGGGTTGGCGGTGTTCGGCCTGCGACCGATGACGATCTCGGCGCATGCCGGGCGGGTGAGCGTGCATGTCCAACGCATCGCCAGCATCGCACTGTGTGAAAGCGCGTGGCCGTTGTCGGCGCCGGCGATCGGCCAATGGGCGTTGTCGCTGAGCACGCCTGCCCGGGCGGCGGCCACGGCGATCCCGCCGGCCTTGCGCCTGATCGGCAACGACGTGGTACCTTGGTGGATCGCCCGCCCCGCCGGTTGGCGCGGGGAAGTACGGCTGGGACAACAACACCTCCTGCGTGGCCATGGCGTGTTGGTGGTGCCAGGCAGCCACGAGGCCGTGCGTTGTGACGCCACCGGTGCCGGCTCCCCGCTGCGCCGCAGTGCCGACGGCGATGGCTTCGAGTTCGAGCTGGCGCCAGGGGAGTTGACGACCATCCGCTGGCGTTGAGGCGGGGAAGGTCCTTGCGAGGCGCGGTGCACGACGCAGCGTGCGCGCCACCAACCGTACGGATACCCGCCGATGACTGCCGTCCTGCTCGACATCGAAGGCACCACCACCTCCATCAGTTTCGTCTTCGACGTGCTGTTCCCGTATGCGGCCAAGGCCATCCCCGATTTCCTGCGTCTCCATGAGCTGCGCGCGGATGTCGCGGAGACCATCACCCTCATCCGCAAGGATGCGCTTCCCCACGAAGCCGTCCTGGCGCCGGTCGCGGGCGCCCTCGCCGTGGTGCAGCGCCAGATGGCCGGCGACGTCAAGGCCACGGGATTGAAGCAGCTCCAGGGCCTGGTGTGGCAGCACGGCTATGAAAATGGCCAGATCAAAGGCCAGGTGTTCGCCGATGTGCCGGAACGTCTCGCCGCTTGGCGCAGCAGTGGACGGCCAGTAGCCATCTACAGCTCGGGTAGTCGTCTCGCGCAGGAGCTGCTCTTCCGCCACAGCATCGCCGGCGACCTCACTCCCACCATCGCCGGCTACTACGACACCGCCAGCGGGCCGAAACGCGAAGCCGCCAGCTACGCCCGCATCAGCAGTGCCTGGGGAATCAGCCCGGGCGACATCACCTTCTGCACCGATATCCCGGCCGAAGCCGATGCTGCACGCGGTGCCGGCCTACACACGGTGGTGATCATGCGTCCCGGCAATGCGCCGGTGCCGGCCAATCTCGCGCATCCGGTGCATGCGGATCTGATGAAGATTTGAATGCGATGTCTGATGTCCGATGTCGTTCCGTCTGATGTTTTCGAAACGTCAGGAGCGCGCCTTTTCGGGAGGCTGGTGGTTCAGACGCGATTGGTAATCTGGTAGCACCTCGCACGACAGACTCCGCACCTCGCACCTCGCACCTCGCACCTCGCACCTCGCACCTCGCACCTCGCACCTCGCACCCTCTCACCATGCACGTCGTCCTCTACCAACCCCAGATCCCAGGCAACACCGGCAACATCGGTCGGCTGTGCGTTGGCATGGATACCACCCTGCACATCGTCGGCCCCTGTGCTTTCGATTTCAGCGAGAAGGCGTTGCGGCGGGCCGGGCTGGACTACTGGCCGCATCTGCGCTGGCATCTCTACCCAGGGCCCGAGGAATTCCTGACCTGGTTGGCGGGACGTGAACCGTGGTTGGTAAGCAAGTATGGTGCGCAGCGCTTCGACCAGGCGGGTTATGAACCCGACGCCGTGCTGATCCTCGGCAACGAAGTCCGCGGGCT
>JANPIY010000691.1:0-14932 GCA_031425255.1 Planctomycetota bacterium | reverse complement strand
CGAGCTTCGCCTTGTCGGAATCGAGCGAGATGCCGATAATCTCGGCGGCACCCGCGAACTGGAGAAGCGCATCCAGGCGATCGAACGCCAGGCGGTCGAGCAGGTCGCGACCAAGGAATCGAAGAAGGGTTTCAAGTCGTCGCCGCTGATCGAACTGAACGTGCCGGGGTCCATCCCGGAGAAATTCAGTGAACACGCCCGCTTGATGCTCGACCTCATCACCCTGGGATTCCAGAGCGATACCACGCGCATCGCCACTTTGATGTTCTCGCAGGCCTTCGGCCGCAGCTACCCGGAGTGCGGCGTGCCGGAGAACCACCACGAGTGTTCGCACCACGGCAAGGATCCGGTCAAGCTCGAGCGCATCCGCAAGATCAACACCTTCCACGTCGAGCAGCTGTCGTACTTCCTGCAGCGCATGAAGGCGCTGAACGAGGGCAAGGGCACCCTGCTCGACAACTGCATGGTGCTCTACGGCTCGGGCATGGGCGACGGCGATCGCCACGATCACCGCAACCTGCCGACCATCCTCGCCGGGCGCGGCGGCGGCACGATCACCCAGGGCCGTTACGTGAAGCAGGCCAAGGGCAACTCCTACGACCTGCTGATGGGCATGCTCGGACGCATGGGCTGTCCGGTCGAATCCTTCGGCGACGGCACCAAGATGCTGCCCGACCTAGTCTGAGGCGGTCAAACGAGCGAACCAGGAGGCCTCGAAAGGCATTTGCCACAGAGCCCACGGAGAGCACAGAGGTGGAGAAAACTGGCTCTGCGGCGTTTCGTGTAGGTCTCATACCCACCCTCCTCCCAAGAAGGCAGTTCCAACCGCAGAGGCCGCAGAGGCCGCAGAGCTGGGACTGCTCAACTCTGCGCCCTCTGCGGCCTCTGCGGTTGGACCGGTCGCGAGTTTTTCCGTCAGAAAGAGCCCACATGGGAATGCCGCAGAGCCAGAAAACGGTTCTTCTCTGTGCTCTCCGTGGGCTTTGTGGCAAAGGTTGTCCGCCTTTGGATGTCTTGGCTTAACAGCGTTGGCGGTCCGCCCCCATCACGATTGGAAGCCTCGGCGGCCGCTCCCTTGACCGCCTGCCCGCGCCTCGACCATCCGCCGCGCCGAACGACGACAGCGGGAGAAGTCCCAGCCGGTCCTCGACCGGGTCCGGGGTGCCGAAGGAGTAACGCTCTCAGGCCAAAGGACCGCTGTCCGACGGCGCCCTGGAAAGTCCATGCTGGGTCCGCCCATCATGGCGCCGACGGAGTCACGCTCTCAGGCACCAGAACAGGGGACCACGCTGCGCCTCCGTCGACCTCCGGCGGCGCACAGCTCCGCCGCTTACCGGCGGAGCGCCGTGTCCCCTGCCGGTCGGAGCTTCCTATGTCCAGCGCCGCGCCTTCGATCGCCACCCCCAACCCCCGCTTCGCCCACCCCGACCGCTTCGTCAGCCGCCATATCGGCCCGGACGCTGAGGCGCAGGCGCGCATGCTCGGGGTGCTCGGCTATCCTTCGCTGGCGGCGCTGATCGATGCGGCGGTGCCAGCGGCGATCCGACGCCACGAAGCGCTCAAACTGCCGGAGGCGGCAGCCGAGTACGAGGTGCTGGCCCGCCTCAAAGGCATGGCGGTCAAGAACCAGGTCTTCCGCTCGTTCATCGGCATGGGCTACCACGACTGCGTCATCCCTGGGGTCATCCAGCGCAACGTGCTGGAGAACCCGGGGTGGTACACCCAGTACACCCCATACCAGGCGGAGATCTCGCAAGGCCGCATGGAGGGCCTGCTGACCTACCAGACCATGATCGCCGACCTCACCGGGCTGCCGATCGCCAACGCCTCGCTGCTGGACGAGGCCACCGCCGCTGCTGAAGCGATGGGCATGTGCCTGGGTCAGCACGATGATCGCACGCTGTTCTTCGTCTCGCGCGATTGCCACCCGCAGACCATCGACGTGGTCAAGACCCGCGCCAAGCCGCTCGGCGTCGAGGTGCTGGTCGGCGACCACCGTGACTTCGCCTTCCCCGCCGGCCTCGCCGGGGTGCTGCTGCAATACCCCGCCACCGATGGCGCGGTGCGCGACTACCGCGACTTCGCCAGACGCGCGCATGAGGCCGGCGCGCTGGTGGTGGCGGCGTGCGATCTGCTGGCGCTGACGCTGATCGTGCCGCCGGGTGAATGGGGCGCCGACATCGCGGTGGGCAACAGCCAGCGTTTCGGCGTACCGCTGGGGTACGGCGGCCCGCATGCCGCCTTCATGGCCACCCGCGACGAGCTCAAGCGCTCGATGCCCGGCCGTCTGGTCGGCGTCAGCCGCGACCGCCACGGCAAGCCGGCACTGCGCCTGGCGCTGCAGACGCGCGAACAGCACATCCGCCGCGAGAAGGCCACCTCCAACATCTGCACCGCGCAGGCGCTGCTCGCCAACATGGCGGCGTTCTACGCGGTCTACCACGGACCGCAGGGCTTGACCGCCATCGCCACCCGCGTCCACCGCCTGGCCTGCGCCTTCGCCGACGGGCTCACCCGCATCGGTTTCACCCACGGCCCGACGGTGTTCTTCGACACCCTGCGCATCGACGTGCCGCACCAGGGCGCCGAGATCCTCCGCCTGGCCGAGACCCGGCGCATCAACCTGCGCGCGCTCGATGCGCACACCATCTGCGTCGCGCTCGACGAGCGCACCTCGCCCGCCGACGTCGAGGAACTGCTGAGCATCTTCAACCTCGGCAAACCTCTCGATTTCACCATCGGGTCGCTGACCGCGGACAGCGGACAGCGGACCCCGGACGTCCTGCGCCGCTCCTCCCCCTTCCTGCGCCATCCGATCTTCAATCGGCACCACAGCGAAACCGAGATGCTGCGTTTCCTGCGCCGCCTGGAGGCCAAGGACCTCTCGCTGTGCCACAGCATGATCCCGCTCGGTTCCTGCACCATGAAGCTCAACGCCACCAGTCAGATGCTGCCGGTGTCGTGGCCTGAATTCGGCGCGCTGCATCCCTTCGCCCCCGTCGCCCAGGCGCAGGGCTACCAGGAACTGTTCCAGCAATTGGAGGAATGGCTGGCCGAGATCACCGGCTTCGCCGGCGTCTCGCTGCAGCCGAATGCCGGTTCGCAGGGTGAATACGCCGGCCTGCTGGTGATCCGCGCCTGGCACGCCAGCCGCGGCCAGGGCAAACGCGATCTCTGCCTGATCCCGATGTCGGCGCACGGCACCAACCCCGCCACCGCCGCCATGGCGGGCATGACGGTGGTGCCGGTGGCCTGCGATGCGCAAGGCAACATCGACGTCGCCGACCTCACCGCCAAGGCCACGCTCCATCGCGACCGCCTGGCCTGTTTGATGGTCACCTACCCGTCGACGCACGGCGTGTTCGAAGCGGCGATCAAGGACATCTGCCGCATCGTGCACGAACACGGCGGGCAGGTGTACATGGACGGCGCCAACATGAACGCGCAGGTCGGCCTCACCAGCCCAGGCACCATCGGCGCGGACGTCTGCCACCTCAACCTGCACAAGACCTTCTGCATCCCGCACGGGGGCGGCGGTCCGGGCATGGGCCCGATCGGCGTGGCGCGCCACCTGGTGCCGTTCCTGCCCAAGCACCCGGTAATCGACCTCGGCGGTGACAAGCTGCTCGGCGCGGTCAGCGCCGCGCCGTGGGGCAGCGCCAGCATCCTGGTGATCCCATGGGTCTACATCGCGGCGATGGGCGGCGAGGCGCTGACGCAGGCCACCCGCGTGGCGATCCTCAGCGCCAACTACATGGCCAAACGCCTGGGCGGATATTTCCCGGTGCTCTACTCCGGCCACAACGGCCTGGTGGCGCACGAATGCATCATCGACCTGCGGCCCTTCAAGGTCCACGGCGTCGAAGCCGAGGACGTGGCCAAGCGCCTGATGGACTACGGCTTTCACGCACCGACGCTATCGTTCCCGGTGGCCGGCACGCTGATGATCGAACCGACCGAGAGCGAACCGCTGCCGGAGATCGACCGCTTCTGCGAGGCCATGATCGCCATCCACGGCGAGATCATGGCGATCGCCGAAGGCCGCCTCGACCGCAAGGACAACCCGCTGAAGAACGCTCCGCACACCGCCGCCGAGGTGGTGTCGGACACCTGGGCCCACGCCTACGGCCGCGAACTCGCGGCGTTCCCGGCAGCGTGGACGCGCGAGGCCAAGTTCTGGCCCAGCGTCGGCCGCGTCGACAGCGCCTATGGCGATCGCAACCTGGTGTGTTCGTGCGAGGGCATGGAGGCGTTCGCCTAGGCGAGCGGATGCGGTCGCGACCTCACCCGCGGGTGAGGATCGGCTCCAGCCAGACCGACCAGGCGCCACTGGGGCCGGCCGAGGTGACGCGCGTCCGCAATTCGAGTTCGACGATGCCGGTCACCGTCACGCTGAACGGCTGGGCCGGACCTGGCTTCACCACGCCCGAGCGCCACAGCTCCTTGCCATCGCCCAGGATGATGAACTCGACTGGACCGAAGCCGTCGTCGCCGATCCCACACGCGCCGCTGAAGGTCTGCCAGTTCCCACCCAGTCGGTAGATGTGGTCGGCATCGGCATGCGCGTAGATGCCGTGGGCGAACAGCCGGCTGTCGCACATCAGTGGACTCTGCGGCGGCAGGCGATCGTAGTGCACACCGCCCCACCCGGTCTTGGCCGACTCTGGACGAGTATCCGACAGCGGGATGGTGGTGATCGCGGGCGGCACCACACCTGGCACGAGGCGCCCTGCACGATCGCCAGTTGCGAGCAGGCGCCGCAGGATTCCCTGCGTGTGTTCATCCAAGCCGTTGCTGGCGTGGTCGGCCGTCGCGCCCAGGCGGACCGCTTCGAGGGCGGTCAGCAGGCTGAGGTAGCTGAGGCTGGGAGTCACATCGAAACGACCCTGATCGAGGCGGAAGGGAAATGCCGGCTTGGAATCATCATTCGCATTGGCGGTCTTCGCTCCGTTCACGCAGCAGGCGACCAGGCGGAACTCGCCGGTCGTGGTTTTTACCGACGGTGGTGCGCTGACCATCGCCTCGAAACGTCCATCGCCCAGCGGCACGGCGACGCCCATCTGGGCATCATAGTTGCCATGCCCGCTCGGGTCGGCGTACGCGATAACCGCATAGACCGGCACGCGCCCGGTCACGGTGCCGCTGAGCACCGCCGAGCCGCGCGCGTCGAGCCGCACCGACAACCCACCCCAGGTGACCTCGGCCGGGGCCTGCATGCCCTTCACCGAACCCGAGAACTGCACGTGGGTGAGCAGACGCAGCGCGTCGCCGCAACTGAGGAAGGTCCCGTGTCCCTCGCCGCGCAGCTCCTCGCCCATGGTGCGGTTGCCTGAGCCCATCAGCGCCGTGCCCCGCGTCAGCTTTTCTTGCGCGGATTCCGCGCAGTGCGGCAAGCCGAGCGCGTGCCCCAGTTCGTGCACCACGCCACCGACGAAGATGGAGTTGTAGCGGCCGACCGAGATCCTGCCGTACTCGCCATCCTGGAGCATGGCGTCCTTCTCGTTGAGCAACGCGGGATCGAGCAGCGGCGAATCGACCTGCCACGCGGTGCCTTTGCGGTGATCGCCACCGGCGTAGTACGGGCTGCTCTGACGCATGGTCCGCGCGTCCGCATCCCAGGTCGCGAGGTTGCAGAAGATCACCACGGTCTCGTCGTCGGCGACCACGCCCTCCTGGCCCAGGACCGCGGCACAATCACGGCGGATCTCTTGACCGCTTTCACGGCGGTAATGCAGGAATGGCCGCGGACCGCGCACCACGCGCAGCTTGAGCAAGCCGTCGGCCTCCAGCTCGAGGTTCACGCTGCGCCGTCCCAGCCCATAGGCCGCCATCTGGTTGCCGTAGAAATCCTGGGTGTAGCGCATCACCCGGGTCAGGCGTTCGCGGAACTGTGGCGCCGGCTCGCGATCGGCGGGTGTCCAATAGACCACCCGCAGCATGCGGGTGACGCGCTCGGGCTGGTCGTCCTCCCACGCTCTGGTAAGCGCCAACACCCGCGCCACGTCGAGGCCGGCCGGCAGCGGTACCGAGGGCGTTTCGCTCCCACATACGGCAACGAGAGCGACGAGAGCGATGACAACCAACGATGCGGCATGGCGTGCTCCGAGAACAGCGGCGTGGCTTTCCAAGATACCCGCTAGACCTGCCCACTGCTGCTGGCGCTCCAGGCCCCGCAGCCGACACATCATCTCATTCCAGGAAGTCATCGCGGTGGGATGACTGATGAAGTGCAGCAAGGACCTACCTGGTCAACCGTCGGCATCACGGAAGCGGTTCCAATCGCCCGCGAGCGGCGTTGATAGTGGAGCGTATGGGCACGGTCGCGCGGTCTGCTCCCGCCTCGGCGTGCAGCTCTATCAGCTCAGCGCCCGCGACCGGAATTCGACCCAGAGCGACCGGGTCCACCGATCGCCATCTGGCAGCACCCCACCCGTGCGTAGTTCGCCTCGATCGCATCATTCGAGGGCGACATCACTGGCTGTGCGCAGTAGGGCGGATGCGCTCTCCAGGGCGGGAAGGTTCGACGCAGACTGGGCGAGCGCTCCTTTGGCGAACAAGCTCGACCAATTCCGGTGTACAGATCCCATGACTTTGGTTATCTAATGGGTCACTGTGCCTCCGTTCACCTATGCCATTGTCATGGCTGCACTTGCGCAACGACTGAGGTGTCCGGTACGTTGCCTGGTTGGCGTCTCGCAGCGGAAGACCGCGTACTTCAGGAAGCCCGACATGTCCGTTTCCGGTTCTTCTCGCCGCCTGGGCTTCACGCTCTTCGAGGTCTCGATCTCCCTGGTGCTGGTCTCAGTCGGCGTGGTCAGCGTGATGATGGTGTACCCGATGGGCATCCGCAGCCAGCTGCTGGCGCGTTACCAGCTCTACGCGTCGGCCAAGGCCGAGGAGATGGTCGAAAGCTTCAACTGCTCGCACAACGCCAACCCGGCGATCGATGCCGAGGCGATGGCGCCATGGGATGTACCGGTGGCCTACCGGAGCCAGGCGTGGGATCTCGAGTCGCGCATCGCGACCCATCGCTTCGGCCTCATCCCGCTGCCGATGGACATCGCGCGCCGTCTCGACAGCGATGCGGATGAGATCCAGCAGATCCTCGCCCACGGCGGCTATCTCTACTACTCGCAGCCGATGGCGACCTCGAACACCGAGGAGCAGGGCATGCGCCTCGCGCCGCCGAACGAGACCCAGAAGCTGGTGATCGCGGTCACCGGTTTCGCCCAGCACAACGCCATCGGAATCTTCCCGTGGAAGGCATGGCCGTACCTGATGCCGTATCCCTCGCCGCCGTTGCATGGCCTGCACTACCATGGCGATTTCCTCCCGACCGGCGCTCCGACGTTCAAATTCCACGGGGAAAGCAACTGTTGGGAGGCCACCACCCCGACCGGCGCTTCGATCCCAGGGGCTGACGCCGACGTCCGCGCGGTGTTCAACGCCTATAAAGCCTACAATTACGACGCCACGCCGACCAAGGAGCTGGCGGAGGGTTATCTGCAGGCGGCGCTGAAGTATTGCGATCTGAAAGGTATGCCGCGCGACTTCTATGCGCCCACCACGATTCCGGTGCCGGTGCCGGATTTCATTCCCGGCACGCTCGATCCCATGACCGGGGAGGACACTCTGCATAAGGCCTGGAAGGAAGTCCAGGCGATGCGTTTCCTCTCCCACGCCGCGACCTGCATGACGCGATGGAAGACCCTCGCGGAACTGGGTGGGCAGCCCTCCATGAGCGGCGGCGTGGCGATCGGTCCAGGAACCGCTGGTGGCCCCTCGATCATCCTGACCCATGACCTGATCACTTATTACCACGAACGCTGCATGAACCTGATCATGCGCTACTCCGCCTCCTTCCCCTACGATTGGGGTGCGCCGCGGCCCCTTCAGCGTTCGCAGATGATGGATTTTCCACTGATCGAGTTCGATCTGTTCCAGCCGCCGCTGAGTGGGACGCACTTCGACAAGAGTCTTGGCAATGGCAAGGTCGCCGCGGCGCAGTGGAAGCCCGTACCGGCTCGTCCGATCCACAACCTGGGCGTCAGCTACCAGTATCCCATCCCGACCCTGCCCTACAGCAGCAGCTCTCCAGGGAAGATCCTGCCTGACGGCACCACCTATCAGAACGGGACGACGGATTACGAACAGTTCTGGGGTAATCCCGCGCATTCGACCCTGACCAAGCCTTTCAAAGCAGCGGAACGCTGCCGCCAGATCGTCTTCTGGGCGGTCGACTGGCAGGCCTACGAGGATTGCGAGACCGCGCCGGGAGCGCCGGTGGATGCCAGCAAATACCCGATGGCCGGACCGCGGCCCGGGCGCAGCTTCGCCAACCGCATGGACGACGTCGAGTTCCGCGACGAGCAGCTCTATACCTTCCGCAATCCCGAGAAGGTGCTGTCGTTCCAATCGGATGTCTCTGGTCAGAAAACCGGTTTCGATGTCACCAACATCATCGGCTCCAACCGCATGGGCGTGCAATGGGATAAAGGCCCAGGCGTCGAGGCCTGCAAGGGTTTTTCCGGCCTGTATGGCGCCGATCGCAACTACAACCGCAAGCTCGACCGCGGCGAGGTGCCGCGGTCGGTGCGCATGAAGGCGACGCAGGTGGCGCGCTTCAACTTCTATGACCCTCGACTGCCCATGACCCTGCGCTGAGGCGACCATGACCCGCACCCTGACTTCCAACCAGCATGCCTTCACGCTCATCGAATTGATGATCGCCGTCAGCCTGGGCATGCTCATCATCTACACCGCGACCGCAGCCTTCCGGGTGGCGGCGCAGTCGGTGACCACCGCCAACCGGCTGTCGCTGGAGAATTCCATCATGCGCGCCGGGTTCCAGCTGGCGCACCGGGATCTCGACTTCTGGACCAACGTCGATGATCCCGATACCACCACCCGCCAAGGCCTGCGGCCGGGGACAGCGGGCAATGGGATGCCTTTCACCGCCTTCTCGACTTCCTGGGTCGGCTCGGGTGGCGATACGGAAGCGGCCACCGCGCATGATCCTCGCGACACCGCCTGGGCGATGGGCAATCCGCGCGTGTGGTGGCGCGGCAACATGGCGGAGAAGGGCCATCTCGACGGAGGCAATCCAGGCACCGACCTCCGCTTCGGCCGTTACAGCTTGTTCGCCAATCGTGTGACCACCTTGGAAGGCGGACATCTGGCCCCGGTCAACATCACCACTGGCGGCACCCCTGCGAAACCGATCACCAGTTCGGTCGGTTACGCGAGTGCCACAACATCGCTCACCGTCCCGCATTCCTGGGCCTATGGACAGATCAGCGGGCTGGTGAAGGCGTTGGGTTTCTATGGCCTGTGCGACTATCTGCCGGCCAATGCCATCTATGCCTACTACGAACCGTATGGCAGTGGCAGCAATCTGGGCGGCATGCCGAAATGGATGATCGAACCGCGCGGCGATTTCAATAACGGCGACGGCAACCAGCAGACTCCACGCGGCAAGTACCGCAACTCCTACCAGACCAGCTACGGGCTTATCGATCCGCGTTCGACCAAAGACCTGAGCACTCTGCAGAAGCGTCTGCGCCAGAGATACCACCTCGGCTACGGCTCCGGCGAAGGCAGCCAGAACGATTTCAATCTCATCTCGGCGATTCCCGACGATCTGCTGGTGCAGCGTCCGCCGAACTGGCCCGGCCTCAGCATCTCGGTCCAACGCTTCATCAAGAACACGCGTTTCGTCAACATGGCGCGCGTCTCCTGGACCAACGCCATCACCGGCCAGTCCGCGGAACTGTCGTTCAGCGGCTTCGGGACCACGCTCCGCGGTGCGCGCCAGCAGCGCAACGCCAGCGGCGGGTGGGCCAAGTGGGACAATGACGGCACCACCACCAACGACATCACTCTCGACGGTCACTGATCCATGCACCATTCCTTCCGGACGGGCACCGTCCTCATCATCGTCGCCGGTATCTGTGCCCTGCTGGCCAGCCTCACCGTCACCTTCCTGGTGCGCATGCGCGCCGATGCCGAGGAGATGCAGGCGGTCGTACGCGACAGCCAGGCGCGCCTCATGCTGATGGCGGCCTGCAATTGGATCCAGGAGGCCTCGCGCATCGGCTGGGAACCCGCGGGGACTGCACTCGAGGCCAACAAGGAGACCTTCGGCTGGATCGATGTGCGCGACAACAAGATCGGCCCGCGCCTGCAGGTGGAGATGTCGCCGACCGGCCTCGGCAGCGACGCGCTCTTTCCGGTGGGAAGCTTCAAACGCTTTCCGATGTACGTGATGGAGCGCCCGCCCTACGCCACGCAATTGACCGCCAGCTACAACCCCATTAGCACGCCGGTGTCGCCCAATCCGGTGCCGTATGGCGATGCCAGCTTCGGCAAACCCTACCTGCGCTATCCCGACCCCCAGCCAGTGGAAAACAACGGCTGGGATCAGAGCACACCGGACGGCAGCACGGTGAACTCGGACCGCTTCGATGAATGGGAGAAAGGCGACCAGCGACCGCGCATGAACTCGATCAACATGGCCTGGTTCCGGGTCTGGCGCGAAAGCGGCGCGACCTTCGTCGTCACGTGCGGTGGCGGTGGCACCCAGGGCTTCCGGCAGTGGAACGGCGGCGAGATGTCGCCTGCGGACAAGGCTGAATTCAACAATGACGAAGGCCTGTTCCTGAGCCTCAAGGCTGCCGAGACCCGGCTGTGGTACCGAGTGGAATGGAGTGCAGCGGTGATGGCGATGGACTACCACATGCTCGATCATTCGCTGGGCCGCGAACGCGACCATTACATGGTCTGGCCGATGAACTCGACCCATGCCAGGGCCGGGCACGAGTACCGCACCCAGACCCATGCCCGCAACATGGGCGGCACCATCCGCTGGGTGCAGCGTCTGGCGAATGAACCGACCCACTGGTGAGGTCATGGTGAAACCAGGCTCTCCCCTACGTGAAGTCACCCCGACGAAGGTGAGACGGCGCCCCGGCGTCCATGCCGGTGGTTTAACATGTACATCGGTGCCGGCATCGGAGCATCCGGACGACGAAGCCACCCCCTCAACCGGGGCTGTCGACGAGGGAGTGATCGGCGATTCCCGCCCCCCGATCGGCCTGAACCAGGGAGACGCTCTGCGCCTGCTGCTGGCCAACCGCACCATGCTATTGGCCTACATCAATGTCATCACCGGAGATCCGACATTGACCGAGGATGTCTTCCA
Organism: Planctomycetota bacterium; assembly: GCA_031425255.1. Taxonomy (GTDB): domain Bacteria; phylum Planctomycetota; class UBA11346; order UBA11346; family UBA11346; genus BOG-1363. Next base: position 3,732 of record JANPIY010000691.1, on the reverse strand, counting down.
AGAAGTGTCGATCGTGGTGATGGAGAAGTTCGCCATGGTAGAAAACAGCGACGGCTTCCGCCCCTGGGCGCGCACCATCGCCCGTTTCCAGTCGCTCAAGGCGGTGAACAAGCGCCGCGCCAATCGAGTGGTCCTGGCCAGCGAGGCCATCGATCGTCTCGACCAGGCCTGGGAAGAGCGCGATCGCGACGATCCACGCGCCGCCTCGGTAGCCGCGCTCGAGCGTTGCATCGGCAAGCTCACACCCAGGGCGCGGCAGCTGGTTCAGCTCCGCTACCATCAGGAGTTGTCCGGCCAGGACATCGCCGATCGGTTGCGCAAGCCGCTCAACACCATCTATGTCGCCATCAGCCGCATCCACCGCACGCTGGCGGATTGCGTGCGTAACGAACTCAGCGGGGCTCGTCATGCCGAATGACCGTCCCAGCGACCAGAAGACGCCGCTCGATTTCGACGCCCTGGCGGTGCTCTACCTCGATGGCCAGCTCGAGGGAGAGCAGCATGCGGACTTCAGCCGTCAACTCGTCAGCGATCCGGACAAGGCCGCTCGCCTCGCCAGCGTCGCCGAATTGCATGCCGGACTGATCGAGCTCGGCCGCACCAACGCCACCAAGGTGCAGACCAGTTCTACAGGTGCGAGCTCGGCGCCGAGCCTTCGTCGTAACCAGCGCCTCTGGGCCCGCTCGTTGCCACGCTGGGGCCTGGCGGCCGCTGCCCTGGTGGCCGTCGGCCTCAGCATCGCATTACTCGCACCGTGGTCTTCCGACACGCAGGACCTCCTGACTGTCGACCAGGGACTGGTGATACTTGAACGCCAGGGCCTCCGTTCACGCGTCAGGTCCACGCTGGCGCTGCTGCCAGGCGACCAGATCGTCCTCGCCGGTGCCGCCGCGGCGCACATCGGCAGCCGCCGCGGCGACCATCTCGCGCTCGCCGGCGGTTCACGGTTGTCCTGGTCGCCCACGACCACCGTCCGGCTGGACGCCGGTACCCTCGTCGCCGACATCACGCCGCGCCCCACTGGCCAACCGTTCCTGCTGTCCACGCCGCGCGCCGACCTCCAAGTGATCGGTACCCGTTTCACGGTGCAGGCGGAGGAATCGCTGTCGCTGCTGGCGGTCGACCACGGTCGTGTGCGCCTGGTCAATCGCGACGACCCGCGTCAGGTCGAGGTCGCCGCCAACCAGCTGGTGGTCACCGCGGGCGCGGGCGAACTGGTCGCCACCACCGGCTCGCTGTCGGTGCCTACTGACACCAGCGGTTTGACCGGTGATTATTTCGACCATCATGATTTCACCGCCTGGCGCCTGCGGCGGATCGACCCCACCATCGACTTCAACTGGGACAAAAAAGGTCCAGATGAGCGGTTGGCCTACGAGCGTTATTCGGTGCGCTGGCGCGGATACCTGGTGCCGGCGCACAGCGGGACCTACACCTTCACCTTCCTGATGGATGATGGCGTCCGCCTCTGGCTCGATGGCCGCCTGGTCCTGGATGAATGGCATCTGAGCGAAAAACTCGAATTCAGCACCACCGTCACCTTGACCGCACAGCAGGTCTACACCGTACGCCTGGACTACTTCCAAGGACCACGGGGGGGGCTGATCTCCTGGCGCTGGTCACTGCCAGGCTACGCCAAGCAGCCGATCCCGACCTCGTGGTTGCGACCCCTGGAATGGACGCCACCACCACGTTGATGACCGCCGCTCGGGCGTCCACGTCGCGCAGCGGAGCGAGTGCGTCTTCAGCGCGGTGATTCCACCGCCGGTGGCACCGCCGACGCGGCAGCAGCCGGCGGCTGCGCAGGTTCCGCAAGCGGTGCTGGTTTGACCGTCGGCGCGGCTGGAACCGGTGTCACGGTCGCGGGCGCCGCGGCCGCCACCCCGCCAGGCACCAGCGACTGGTCCACCGCACGGATGAGGATGAGGGTCACCAGCGTGCCGGCGTTCAGGCCCAGCCAGGAATTTCCCCGCTGGTCGGTGACCGCCTGCAGGGTCAACCCTTCGAGGCCGTCGGGACCCATCAGATAGGCCAGTCCCTCGGGATGCTGGTAGGTGACATTCTTCCCGGAGACCTCCTGCACCGACAGGCTGGTGATGATCACCGCGGCACGGTTGCCGCGCGCGCCGCTGCGCTCGACCCACCCGTTGGCGCGGATGCCCCCACAGTCAACCGCGATGGGACGGCGGCCACCGGCATCCGCCACCAGCCCGCTGATCAGCGCACCCATGATGGTCGAGCCGGCAACCGCGACGCGGCCCTCGGCAAGGTCCCGGGTCGCGTTGAAACGATTCTCGTCGACCGCTTGGATGGAGCCGTCGATGGCGGTGAGCAGTCGATCCATGGCCGCCTGATCGAAGCCTTCGGAGCTGACCACCCATGCTTCGACCAGCCGGTTGCGCAGGGTTTCGCTCAACGGCCGCTTGGCCAAGCGCTGCGCGATCAGGGCGCGGCGGGTGTCGCCGCTGACCGCCTGCGGCGCTGGATGCACCAACACCGGAGTCGGCGTCGAGGTAAAGGATGCGTCATCGCGGTTCCCGCAGCCACTCATGATGAGCAAGATCAGCGTCAGGCAGGTGCAGCGAGATGGCATGAAGCCCTCCAGGTGATGAGGATACGCGATCGCGTCACGGCTGGACGATCATCCGTCCGAATAGGTGTACACCCCGGCCTGGCCGGTGGTTTCCGACACCGCCACGCGCAGGCGTTGGACGCTGACCTGACCAAAGGATTCCTGCAGCTTGCGATGCAGTGAACGGCCGATCCAGGCGGCGAAGTTTTCCGCCGAGGTGTTGTTGATCGGTAGCACGATGACTTCGTTGGTCGGGGCCAGGTAGCGGCAGTTGCGGTAGCTCACCTCGGTGTGGCCATCATCGCGGTGGCGCCAGGTCAGCTCGCGATGCTCGCCTGGAATCAGCCAGTGCTCATCCAGTTCGTCGCACAGCGCCTTGATCAGTGGTTTCACCATCTTGAAATCGATGACCAGGCCGAACTCGCTGAGGTTGCCGTCGACCTCGACCACCACCTGGTAGTTGTGCCCGTGCAGGCGCTCTTTCGAACCATCTGGAAAGATGAGGAAATGCGCGCAGGAGAATTTGAGGTACTCCTTCTCGATGAGGATCGACCAACGTTCCATGGCAGCGGCTCCGTCTCGGGGGCGTCCGAGTCCGCCGGCGATGGTCTTGCACACCGCGGGCTGGGCGCAACCCTCCCGGCATGTCCGAAGCGGTCAAAGCATTGTTCGCCAACATCGCGCCGAAGTACGACCTGCTGAACCGGGTGCTGTCGGCACGCAACGACGTGCGCTGGCGCAAACGCATCCTGCGCGAGGTCACCGGTGCACCTGCCGACGTGCTCGATCTCGCCTGCGGCACCTTCGATCTCGGTCTGGAGGCGTTGGCCCAGGGCAAGGCCAGGCGCGTCCATGGCTGTGACTTCTGCCAGCCGATGCTGGTCGCCGGGGCGCCGAAGCGGATGGGTCACCCCCTATCGGCCAGCGTCGGAGATGCGCTGCACCTGCCCTATGCCGATGGCTCCTTCGATCTCGCGATGGTGGCGTACGGCTGGCGTAATTTCGGCGATCCGCGTCTGGCTCTGAAGGAGCTCGCCCGCGTCCTGCGACCCGCTGGCCAGGTGCTCATCCTGGAGTTCGTCCGCCCGACCTCGTGGTGGCCCAAGGCCTTCTATGGCAGCTTCGGCAAGGTGGTCTTCCCACTGGTGGGCGGGACCCTG
>JANPIY010000690.1:0-2336 GCA_031425255.1 Planctomycetota bacterium | reverse complement strand
CCGCTGGTTTACCCTTGGGCAAAAGGGAACCCAGGAGCAGAAACTGACACGTATGATTAGAAATCGAGCCGGGCGCTTTTGGAGACGGGTTGGAGACAGGATTGTAAAGCAGCGGTGCCAGTGGATCAAAAATCCCTGTATGACTCAAGCGAGGCGTACGATGGAGGTAAATCATGCCATTGAACGCGGTCGCCGGCGGTTGATCGCCAAAGGACGGGCTGGCTGATTGGAGAAAGCGGAGGACATGCTTGAGATGAAGGGTGATTGGCCGAGCACGCCACGCGCTTGCTGCCGCTTCGCTGGTGAAATAATTGTGATCAAGCAGCCAATGAGCCTCACGACGATTGATGAACCGCCCCATACTGGCCACCAGCAGATCGCTGTCGCCGCTGAGCTTGGCAGCCGTGGATCCGAACGCGAAAAACTCGGTGGTGATGTCGCGCGGAACGCCCGTGAAATCTCGACCAAGGTACACCACGAAATTGTTCGTGAGCCAAGTCACCTGGGCATCGATGTAGGCGGCAAGGTTGCTGCCGCGAACGGGGGGTTCGACCGTGGCGACCCCACTGGTGTCCCACCCACGTTCGCGGATGGTCAGGCCTGTAGTCGCTGCCCCGGGTTCACCGAACAGCGACTTTTCAAGATAATATCCCAGTCGTGGCCCGACCGCCCCTGGAGCTGCTGGCAGGACCGGCAATCCGGTTGGCTTGATGATGGGAGGGCCTGGTTTAGCAGTGGCATCGACGAGCGGACCGGGTCCTCCGGGTGACAAGCTTGTTGTGGTGGGGTCGATGGGTTGGCTGGGCCAAACGTCGTCATACTCCTGGCCTGCGCTCGTGATGAAACGGAACAAGGGCATGTCGGTGGCATAGACCGGCACGGACTTATCGGTCCTCGTGGCGGTCAGGACACCGGTCTCTGAGTAATAGAGTGGTTCAGCGGGCTCACGTCCAGGATTCACCGTGAAACGCTGTCCGGTGATGGTGCGGTAGAGAGGTCTCTGCTCACCGACGAGGCGCTGCGGCTCCAAAGGGTATCCTGCGAATTCTGGAATGGTGCTCAGTCCACCGATCGCCGCGCCCCCGCTCTTGGCATCCTTGACGTAGGAATCGAGGCGATTCTCCGGCACGCTCCAATCGCTACGAGAATCGCGAAGGAAGGTGAAACTCTTGCCGTTGAGTTGGATGTCGGTGCTATTGGCATCGCCGCCGTTGAGGTCGTCATTTGCGATCATTGTTATGTCATTCTGACCTTTCTTCTTTTTAAGTTTTTCACCTGTACGGGGAACCTCGAGTGGAGATTTGACGGCCGGCTCGTCCTGACCGGCATCCGCTGCAAAAAGGGTGTTGGCTGCTTTGCGTTGGCGGAATACGCCCATGACACCCGTGACCATCACTTTTTCTGACTCGCTACCCATCTCGATCGGCTGACCGGCGCTAGCAGCCAAGTTGTAGTTGAAGTTTTTGAACTTCGCCTTTTTCCCCTGCTTGCTTTCTTTCTTATTCGCTTTCGGCAGGTCCCCCGTGCCACCGAAGTAGACGGCGCCGTTACTGTGGATGGATCCGTTGAGCGTTGTGGCGGAGGTGGCATTGGCCTCGAACTCGAGGTCACCGGTTTCACCGCGCGCCCCATAGAAAACCGCATAATCAAAAAGATTGATGAGATTGAGCTGAATCACGCGTTGGACCTGGACCGACACGGTGTGCTTACCTGCTTCGTTCCAGGGGGCAGCGTCAACATCATCGCTGTCTTTAAGCGCATACGCCTCAGTCACTATGCGATAATGAAAATAAGGGGGGTTACCCGCCAACAATGACCCACCACTCTCGGCGCGCGCCTCGCTTTCACGCTCGGCGACGCGCTTGGAATCAACCTCACGATTGACGGTGTAGGTGGCGCCATCAGCAATCGAAAGCGGTCCGATTTCAGAGGCGATCTTCACCGGCTCGAGACGCCACCGGACCACGCACCCGTTGATATACAGACCACGTGTCGGGACCACGGCAGAGGTGCCAACAGTGTGATCGCAGCCTGCGAGGTTCCACCAGGCCGTTGGATTATCGTGCAGGTTTTTGGTCAAATTTTCGACCTCCCCAGCGTGGCCGACCAACTTTGACTCCACCATCGCTGCCATGGTCTCGGCCGCCATGCCCGCACGCAGGCGATCGTTGCCAAGGTCGGTCAGGATCGAGTTCGCGCGCGTGCGCTCCGATGCCATGAAGAGCACCGCTACCGCCGCGGTGGTCACCAGCATGGTGATCAGCATCGCGGTTCCCCGTCGACGATGGGGATGCTGGACGTTGAAGGTGGGGCTGGTGGACATGGCAGATCTCCGG
>JANPIY010000689.1:0-4308 GCA_031425255.1 Planctomycetota bacterium | reverse complement strand
GGCCCCGACGGCACCGCGGTGCAGGCCATCCGTGCCCTCGCCATGCGCATGAAGGCGGAAAACTGGCAGGGCTGAACTCAAACATCCGATGTCCGATGTCCGATGTCTTCTGGTCGTCGGCTGCCGTTTGCATCTCAGGTCTTCATGTCAGTTACGACGCCCTGATCCACGCGTAGCGACGGTCACAGGACATCGGACATCGGACATCGGACATCGGACATTACCTCACCCCCCTCCCCCATTCGTGGGTTACAATGACTGGCCATGCGCCTCCGCACCCAGGTCATCTCCACCATCGCGGTGTCCTTCACCGTGCTGGCGGCGTTGCTGGTGAGCGTGAACGGGGTGCTGGCGGCACAACGTTTCCGCCAGTTGGAGGACACCGAGATCGCCAATCAGGTCGAGCGCCTGCGCTCGCTGCTCGACAAGGAGACCGAGGATCTGTCGAACAAGCTCAGCGACTGGTCGGTGTGGGACGAGCCCTGGAAGTTCCTCGCCGGCACCCATCCGAACTTTCCCGCCGAGCAGATCGCCGTCACCACCATGACCGGCAATGGCATCGAGTTGATGCTCTTCCTCGATTCGTACGGCACGGTGATGCATCGCGAGGTCGCCCCAGGAGACGGCGGCGCGGCGCGTAGCCTGGAACTTGGCCGCCTGATCGCAGCCACGCCCGCCTTGCGGCCGCTGGCCGACAGTACCGACAGCGTGGTCGTCGGCCTGCTCAGCCTGGAGCAGGGATTGGTGCGTTACGCCGCCCGCCCGGTGCTGCACTCCGACGGCAGCGGCCCCGCGGTCGGGACCCTGGTGTGGGTGCGCGACATCAACCCCGAGCGCATGGCCGAACTCGCCCATCGCCTGCGCTCGACCGTCGACATCTGGCCGCTGGCCACGGTACCGCCGCAGGCCCGCGCCCAGCTCGCCGGCAGCGATCGTGGCATCCGCGACGGAGACCGAATCGCCGGCGTCACCAGGCTGAGCGATTGCCTGGACCGCGCGACCCTGGTCGGCCAGGTGACCCTGCCGCGCAGCCTGTGGCAGGCGGGGCTGAGCACGTTGTGGTGGCAGACCACCACCACCGTCCTGGCGTTGCTGCTGACCGCCTTCGGCGCTTTGTGGCTGCTCGATCGTCTGGTGATCCGGCGCGTGCGCTCCTTGGCGAGCCAGGCCGCGGCCGGCCATCAGCGGCCCACCGCCATCAGCGTCGACGGCGATGATGAGATCGCGGAACTGGCGCGGGAGGTCAACGACCTGCGCAACCGCCTGCAGCAGACCCGCGATGAGGCGGTGGGCGTGGCGCAGGCGAAGGCCGACTTCCTCGCGGTCATGAGCCATGAGATCCGCACTCCGCTCAACGGCATCATCGGCATGGCCGGCCTGCTTCGCCGCACGACGCTCGATCACGAGCAGCGCGAGTACGGCGACATCATCAGTTCCAGCGCCGACGGACTGCTCGGTCTGCTCAACGACATCCTCGACTTCAGCAAGATCGAGGCCGGCAAGATCGACCTCGAGGCGGTGCCGTTCTGTCCCTGCAGCGTGCTCGGCGACGCCGCGGTCCTGGTTGCCGGCAAGCTCCAGGACAAGGGCGTGGAGCTGGTGCTGGCCTTCGATCCCGGGCTGCCCGACAGCGTCATCGGCGATCCTGGCCGCATCCGCCAGGTGATGACCAACCTGATCTCCAATGCGGTGAAGTTCACCGCGGTCGGCGCCGTCACCGTACGCGCGTCGATCACCACGGTGGGGACGGCGTCGCAGTTGACCGTCGCGGTGGAGGACACCGGCATCGGGATGGACGTCGAGAGCTGCGCACGCCTGTTCCAGGCCTTCACCCAGGCCGACTGCTCGACCAGCCGCACCTACGGCGGCACCGGCCTGGGGTTGGCGATCTGCCGACGTCTGATCGAGCTGATGGGCGGGACCATCGGCGTCACCAGCATCCCGGGACAGGGGTCGGTGTTCACCTTTTCCATCCCACTGCAGCCCGACCCCCAGCAGGCGGTCACGTCCACGCCACTGCCCGCGGGCGCCCAGGTGCTGATCGCCGCCGGGCACCGCCTGCGGCCATGGCTCATCCAGGTGGTCCGGCACTGGGGCGGTGAGGCCTTGCCAGTCGGGGACCGGGCGACCCTGGCCCACGTCCTGGTCGGCCCGCCGCCAGCGCTCGTGCTGCTCGACCGCCTGCTGCCTGGGCCGGCTGGGCCCGATGTCGGTGAACTCATCCGCCAGCAGTGGCCGGGCGTGCCGCTGGTGATGATGACCGCGCCGCAGGATCGCGGTGCGGTGGTCGGGACGGCGATGATCAATCATCCGGTCCGCCTCGACCGTCTGGCGAGCGCATGCAGCGATGCCCTCAACGGCAACGTGCCGGCGACGCCGCAGGTGCCGGTGGCAGCGCTGCTCCTCACCCGCTTCAGCGGCCGCGTGCTGGTGGTGGATGACCACCCGATCAATCGCAGGCTGGCGCAGGTGCTGCTCGACAAGCTCGGCGTCACCGTGCTGGAGGCGATGAATGGTCAGCAGGCTCTGGACCTGCTGGCGCAGCAGCCGGTCGATCTGGTCCTGATGGACTGCCAGATGCCGGTACTCGATGGCTGGGAAGCGACCAAGCGGTGGCGTCGCCACGAAGCCGGCAGCGGACGCCACCTGCCGGTGATCGCCCTGACCGCCAACGCCTTCAGCGACGACCGTGACCGCTGCCTGGCCGCCGGCATGGACGGCTTCCTGACCAAGCCGCTGCGCGAGGCCGAACTGCGTCAGGTGCTGGGCGATCACCTGACGCCAGTCGCCGCGCCGGCGGACGCCCAGCCCAGCGCATCGGTGCCGGAGACCCCGGTCTCCGTGCTGACGAGCGCACCGAGGCCCCTGGTGATCGATCCGCACGCCCGCGCCCAGTTGGCGGGCATGCCTGGGGCGATCGCCGGGACCACCCTGTTCGATGAGTTGACCTCGCGCTTCGCGGAGGAGTTCGCCGGACGCTTCGATGCCCTGGTGGCGCAGGTCATCGCTGAGGACGCCAGCGAGGCCCGCCGCACGGCGCATGCGCTCAAGGGCTCCTGCCTGACCCTTGGCATGGCCGCCTTGGGGATAGTGCTGGGACGGGTCGAAGCCTGTGCCGGCAGCAACGATCTGGCCGGCACGATTCCGCTCCTCGGTGACATCGAACACCAGTGGAGCCTGGTGCTCCGGGCCATCCAAACCGGCACAGGACCCAGCGCATGAACCGCATCATCCCCCTCGCCGATCTGCGCCCAGGGATGGTCCTGGGCGAAGCCGCCAGCGTCGCTGGTCAGGTCCTCCTGGCCGGCAACACCACGTTGACCCCAGCGCACCTGCTCATCTTGCAGGCTCGCGGCGTCCGCTCGCTGGCGGTGACGGTGCCGGATGAACAGCGCATTCCGGTCGATACCAAGCTGGTCCTGGCCATCGACCGCGCGTTGCGCCCACGCTTCGCCCGCACCGACCTGCAGCATCCGGCGATGAAGGAGATCTACCGCCTCGCGCTCATGCGCCACATCCAGCGCACCGTGAGCCAGGTCCAGACGCCCCCAGGAGCAGCTCATGCCGGTTGATCACGCCACCTCTGCGCGCTCCCTGGCGAAACTCGCACAGCAGGTGCCCTCGCTGCCCATGACCTTCCAGCGCATCAACGAACTGGTGACCAGTCCGCGCAGCACCACCACCCAGCTCGCCGAGGCGGTCGGCTCCGATCAGGGCTTGGCGACGCGCATCCTGCGCCTGGCCAACAGCAGCTTCTACGGCTTGGCCGCGCGCGTCGACACCATCACCCAGGCGGTATCGTTGATCGGTACCCGCCAACTGCGCGACCTCGCCCTGGCCACCGCGGTGCTCGATCTGTTCAAGGACATCCCCGGCACGGCGCTCGACGGCCGCAGCTTCTGGGAACATTCCCTCGGCGTCGGTTCGGCCAACCGCCTGATCGCCGCGCGCTGCGGCGAGCGCGAGACCGAACGGCACTTCGTCGCCGGCCTGCTGCACGACATCGGCCTGGTGGTGATGGCGCAGCAGATGCCAGAGCAGGTCGCCCAGCACCTCGCGACCGCCGCCACCTCGGCGCAATCGCTGTCGGTGATCGAGCGCCGGGAACTCGGCTTCGACCACGCGGAACTCGGTGGCGCGGTGATCGAGGAATGGCGCCTGCCACCGGCGATGGCCGAGGTCGCGACCCACCACCATCACCTGCTGACCACCAGCCGTTATGCCAAGGACTGCGCGATGGCGCACCTCGCCGACATCCTGGTCGAGGCGCTCGCCTACGGCAGCGGCGGCGAAGCCGTGGTCCCGGCG
>JANPIY010000688.1:0-9528 GCA_031425255.1 Planctomycetota bacterium | reverse complement strand
GGGCGCAGAGTTGGGAAGTCCCAGCTCTGCGCCCTCTGCGCCCTCTGCGGTTGGAACTGCATTCATGCGAGGAGGGTGGGCATGAGACCGACATGAAACGCCGCAGAGCCTTAAAAAATCCGGGCCCAACACTCTGATGCGACCAGCATCACATCGTCACACCTTCCAGCGCCAGCAAGGTGCGTTTGCACGCCAGACCCAGGCCGAAGCCGCCGATACCGTTGCCAGCGACCACGCGGTGGCAGGGGATGATCACGGGAATGGGATTACGTCCCACGGCGCCGCCGACCGCGCGCGCGCCACGGGGTGAACCGGCGCGCAGAGCGAGTTGTCCATAGGTGATCAGCGCGCCGGCCGGCACCGACCGCAGGCAGTTCAGCACCTGCACGGTGAAGGGAGGCAGGTGGCGGAGATCGAGCGGCACCTGGAACTCTTGCACGGCGCCGTTGGCGTAGGCGGTCAGCTCGCGCAGGACCTGCTCGATCAAGGGGTGTGGGACGCGTCGGGCGTGGAAACCGGCCGCCTCCCATGCCCCCAGCCGGAGGTCATGGTCGTTCCAGTGCGGCAGGGCGATGGCGCAGACGCCGCGATCAGAGACGGCGACTTCGACCACGCCCAGACCGGTGATGCGCGCAGACCCCAGTGACAACAGGGCAGAGGGAGTCGGGTGCAGCATACGCGGCAGCATCCACCGCCGATCAGGCGGACAAGCTCAGCCGTCGTCCGAGCGCAGATCACCCGTCGCCGACTGACTGCGTCGCAGCTACAAAAAAGACAGATCGCACTTGAGTCTCCAGGCCGCGACCTGAAAAGTGCGGATCATGTCGACGCGGGCGTTCTGGCAGGTTGGCATCGTCGGTCAGGCCCTCATTCGTCTGGTGCTTGGCACCATGGTGGTGGTGGGGCTGGCCATCGGCGTCAGTTACGAAGCGACCGTATCGGTGAATCGCCAGGACCTGTTACAGAACCTCTCGCGTTGGACCGAGGACCGCACCGCCCGTGAAATGGCGGTGATCGAGCGCATCGAGCGCCAGGTGCGCGAGACCCGCCGGCTGCTGCAAGGCCGGCTGCAAAGTGCGGCCACGACCTCTCCGCCGATCCCGCTGTTGGAGGATGGTTCGCGCCGGCTAATCCCCGTCGCCGGACGCCCACCGTTGGCGGTCTTCATCAATGATCAGGCGAGCGGCCAGCCCCATCAGGTGATGGCGGCGATGGTCGCGCACGACCTGCTCGCCGAGATGGCGCTGACCCTGGCCGAATATCCGGCGAATCTGACCATCGCCGTACCGACCCGCTGGTTCGCCGGCTGGGGCTCCGATCAGGTCAATCTCGCACGCGACGTCCTGCCCATCGATCCGGTGATGTTGACGACCGAGACCGCCAGCCTCACCGGCGCAACCTCCGTCGCCTGGTCCGAACCGTTCCTGGAACCGGTCACCGATCGCTGGCAGATCGCCGCCTCCGTCACCCTCGATTCCCCCACCATCGGACGCATCGCGATCACCCAGGTACTGCCGATCCATGAGATTCTGAAACGCGCCACCGACCGCGAGGCCTCCGGCGGTGAGACCGTGGTGTTCGATCGCGGGGGCCGCCTGCTGGCGGGCACCGAGATCCAGGACCTCATCGCCCATTCGATCCGCAGCGACAACAACCTGCGGCTGACGCTGGACAGCAGCGGCGATCCGCGCCTGGTGCATCTCAAGTCGGCGATTCCCGACAACGAGCGTCCGAGCGAGCTGGTGGTCGATCCCGATGGCAGCGGCTGGTATTCGGTGTCGCGGATGACGGGTCCGGGCTGGACCGAGGTCACCTTCCATCCCTTCGCCTACATCGACAGCCGGGCGCGGACCACCGCCGGCTGGATCCTGATGGTCGGCCTGGCGGTGATCGCGGCGCAATCCCTGCTGCTGGTGATGGTGTTGCGCCACCGCGTCGCGTTGCCGCTGGCGCGTCTCTCGCAGGCGGCGGCCGATCTGACCGAGGATCGCGGGGTGGTGCCGACGCTCGATACCTATCGGCGGGATGAGGTGGGCGATCTCTCGCGCCGTTTCGTCACCATGGCGGACGCGGTCGCGGCACGTGAGATCGAACTCCGCCAAGCCAACAGCTCGCTGAAGGAACGCGAAGAACTCGCCAGCGCCCTGGTGGCCAGCGCCGCCGACGCCGTGGTGCTGTGCGGCGACGGGGTGATCACCGAGGCCAACCCCACCGCCGAGGAGCTGTTCGCTGCGCATGCGCAACAACTGGTCGGCCGTGATCCACGGTCCCTGCTGGCGGAAACCTTGGACGGCGGTGACGCCACGGGATTGTGGAGGGAACGTGCCGCGTTGGCGCTGGCGGGGCATACCCAGCATTTCGCCATCGTGATGGAACGCTGCGATGGCCAGACCTTCGAAGCCGAGATCGGCCTGGCGCGCGTCAATCTGCCTGGCAGCCAACGGCTGCTGGCGGTCATCCGCGACGTCTCCGCCCGCAACCAGCTCGAGCGGCAGTTGCGCCAGGGTCAGAAGCTCGAGTCGCTCGGCCAGTTGGCGGGCGGCATCGCCCATGATTTCAACAACATGCTCGCCGGCATCATGGGAGCGGCGGAGCTGATCGAACGTCAGGACGGACTCGGAGAACGTTCACGTCGGCTGGTCGGCGTCATCCTCACCACCTGCGAGCGGGCGGCTGGTTTGACGCGCAAACTGCTGTCCTTCGCCCGCAAGGGCCAGGCGCAACGCCAGCCGGTGGACGTGCATCAGGTCATCCATGACACCGTCGGCATGCTCGAAGCCACCCTCGACAAGCGCATCCACGTGCTCACCGATCTGAGCGCGCCGCGAGCGGGCATCATCGGCGATCCCGCCGATCTGCAGAACGCCCTGCTGAACCTCGCCTTCAACGCCCGCGACGCGATGACGGAGGGTGGCCTGCTGTCTTTTTCCAGCCGGGTGCGCGAGCTCGGGGCGCAGGAGGATGGCACCCTGGTCTCGCCCCTGCCGGCGGGCCTCTACCTGGAGTTGGCGGTCGGCGACACCGGCGACGGCATACCGCTGGCGGTGCTGCCGCGGATCTTCGAACCGTTCTTCACCACCAAACCGGTCGGCAAGGGCACCGGCCTGGGGTTGGCCGCGGTGTACGGGACGGTGCTCGACCATCATGGGTCGCTGCGGGTCGATAGCGTGCCCGGCAAGGGCACCACGTTCGTGCTCTACCTGCCGCTCGCCCATGAGGAATCTGCGGTCACTCGTGCATTGCCGGCGGCGATCTCACCGGGTAGCCGGCGTGGCGTCGTGCTGCTGGTCGATGACGAGGAGATGGTGCGCTCGGTGGCGCTGGCCTTCCTCGAAGAGCTCGGTTGGGAAGTCATCGAGGCGGCGGATGGCCAGCAGGCCCTCGATCTCTATGGTCGCCACCAGCAACGCATCGATGTGGTGATGCTCGACATGGAGATGCCTGGACGACGGGGCATCGAACTCCTGCGCGAAATGAAACTGCTCAATCCCAATGTCATCGCCATCCTCTGCAGCGGATACGTGCGCGATGGATCGGTCCAGCAACTGATCGCCGAGGGTTTCCGCGCGCAGCTGTGCAAACCCTATCGCCTGGCTGAACTGCAGCGGGTCCTCGAAGACGCCAGGGCCGGGGGCGGGTGAGCCCTATGGCCTGGCGCCACTTCCTCATCGTCGGCTGCTGGTCCACCGTCGTCCTGGGTGGCGCGGCCGACGGCGATGGCTTGGAAGCCCTCAACCTCGAGGCACACGGCTTCGTCAGCTTCGGATATATCGACACCGCGCGGAACAATTGGCTGGGCGAGACCGTCGGTGGCACCACCGAGTTCTGGGAGGCGGCGGCCAATGTCATCGCCAGGCCGATGGCTCGCCTGCGCCTCGGCGCACAGGTGTTCGTCCGCGATCTGGTGAAGTACGACAATGGTCGGGTGGATGTCGACTGGGCCTATGCCGATTACCGGCTGGCCGATGCCTCCGGCTTCCAGGTCGGACGGGTCAAGCTGCCGCTCGCGCTCTACAATGAAGCGCTCGATGTCGACGCGGCGCGCGCGTCGATCTTCCTGGCGCCGGCGGTCTACGCGCTCCGGGCCCGTGACCTGTTCCTCTCCACCGATGGCGGCAAGGTCTACGGTTCCGTCGAGGCGGGCGCCGGCGGATCGTTCGACTACTGCTTGGCGTTCGGCGCCAAGTCGATCTCGCCCGAGTCTGGTTTCGCGACCTACATGGGGGAACTCGGCCTGGGACCGACGATCGATGACATTTCGGCGCAGTGGCTGGGGGCGGCCATGGTCCAGTGGAATACCCCCATCCGCGGCCTCGCCCTGCGGGTAAGCCTGGCCGATCTCCACGATTTCCAGGTCGCTGGCAGCGATCCGGTCGGTGGCCTGTCCAGCCATACCCAGGTCGACGACTACCTCGAAGGCTGGCTCTCGCTGCAATACGAGCTGACCGCGGTCACCCTGGCCGCCGAGTACACCCGCGTCCATGGTCGGGGTTCATCGGTGATCGAACCGTTGGGTCTGATCATCCCGCTGGTCGACAACACCGAGGGGGCCTACGTCGGTGCCACCTGGCATCTGACGACCTGGTTCGAGACCTACACCGGGATCGAGGCGAGTTGGGGAGATGCCTATGATCGCAGCCGCCTGTACGCCTACACCGGCGTGCTGGCCGCCAATCTCATGCCGCTGCCCAATTGGTCGCTCAAGGTCGAACTGCGTGGCGTCCGGGGCACCATGGGCATCACCGCCGCTGACAATCCCGACGGCATCGCCGAGCGTTGGGGCGTGATCGCGTGCAAGACCACGGTCGATTTCTGATGCGCCTGCTGATGCTCATCCTGCTGTCGGGTGTCACGCTCGATCTCGAGGCGGTGGTGGCGGTGGTCCATCGGCAGGAGGCCGTGGGCGAACTCACCACCGAACGCGTTCGCGACCTGCTGCTGGGGCGGGTCACCACCTGGAGTTCAGGCCAAGCGGTGGTGATCGTGCTGTGCACCGACGCCGAGGGGGAGGCGGCGGTCCAGGCGATCACCGGACGCACCGTCGGCCTGCTCCAACGTGGCTGGAAGCGCCTGGTGTTCTCCGGTACCGGCGCGATGCCGCTGGTGGTCGCCTCATTGCCGGCGGCGCTGGAAGCGGTGGCCCGTCATCCCGGCGCGATCGCGGTCATGGTGACGGCGCCGATGAACGACGGTTGCCACGTCGTACCGTTGACGGTGGCGCCAGCGCCTCCGGCGCAGTGACCCGCCCTGAAACGCACCAGGCGCCGGCAGATGCCGGCGCCTGGTGAATCTCCTGCGCATCAGCGACGCGACGGGATGACGACTGCCAAGGTCTACTTGCCCCAGGGCATGCCGGCCTTGATCCATTCCTCGATGATCTTCACCTGATCGGCGCTGAGCTTCTTGTCCTTCTTGGGCGGCATGTTCATGTCCTCGTCCTTGGACTCCCACTTGATGGCGGGCACGACACCCGACTTCTCGGGGTGGCCCTCTTCGACGATCTTGCCGTTCTCACCGCCCTTGAGCCAGGCTTCGCGCGAATCGAGGCGCAGCTTGCCCTTCTGCTTCTTCTCACCGTGACACCCGACGCAGGAGTTCTCGATGATCGGCCAGGCCGCCTTGAAGGTCGCGGCGGCATCGGCGGCCGAGCTGGGCGCGATGAGGGCGCTCAGCAGCAGAGTGGCGGCAGAGAGACGGAGCACGTGAGCCATGGGATCCTCGGGAAGGGTGGTTGACGGAGGTTGCTGGAGACGCATCTGTCTCGAATAAATGCCACCTCGCAAGGACCTGTCTTGTCAGGTCGTTGTCACGGGCGCACCGGGTCGACGGTGATGCGACCGGTTATCATTTGGACCGGGAGGCCGGGCAGGCGCTCAACCCAGGGCCTCCCCGATCGCCCCCACATCGCCACCCACCACCAGCACGAAACCATGACCGGTCAGGTGCGCCCAGCGGGTGGCAGCATCAATCTTGTCCAGCGTGTCGACGGTATTGGCGAGGTGGGCTCCCTTGACCTCCACCAGCAGCAGGCGGCCGTCGCTCAGCTCGACGATGAGGTCGGGATAGAACCAGCGGTTGCCCTCGAGGGGGCGCCTGGGCAGGGCGAAGCCGTGCTCACCGACCGGGTTGCGCACCCAGCGCCGAACGCGCGGATGGCGGTCGAGGGTGAGCGCCGCCAGCTGCTCCTCCGCTGAGTCGAAGGCGGCGACCAGCGGGAAGAGGTGATGCCGGAAGCCATGGTCGGCGCTGCCATCGCCCGGGTAGGCGATGAAACGGAAATGTCCGTCGGCAGGGCTGGCGCGCACCTGACCAGGAGCGAGCGCCCGATCGGTGGCCGCGCGCACCGCGTCCTCGCGCAGCCGATCGAGGTGCTCGCGCAGCACGGCGGCCAGTCGCCAGCGGTCGTGATCGAGGTCCTCCAGCGGCAGCGCGCGCCGCTTCAGCAGATGGTCGAGCGCCTGCGTGACCCAGCCGCCGAGCTCATCCGGCCGGATGTCATCCGACCACAGTCGGCGTTCGAGCCACGCCGCGAGCGCCGCGCGGGTCGCCGGTGGCCGCTCATCGGGGGCCATCTCGCGAGCGACCGCGCTCCAGGCGCCATCGGCATCGAGGTCGACCTCGGCGCTACCCGGCCCGGCGGCTCCGGGCTGGTATTCCCCAGGCGACAGGCGGGCGGCGGCGGGCGCCAGCGGCCAATCGTTGGCCAGGCGATGGGTATCGCGAAACGGCTCCCACCGTTCGGACATCAGCGGATCGCGCACCAGCAGCCTGGGCACCAGGAATGGCGGCGATGGTTCAGCCTGCTCCAAGATCTCGGCACGCGCGCCGGCCGGGGCGAGCTGCATGGCTTCCTCGGCGCCGAAACCGAGGCCATCGATCAGGCATCCGCGCAGGGCGTTGAGCGCGTCGTCGAAGGACGGCGCAACGGCGAAGGCGAAGCTGCGGTTGAGCGCCGGGTGCAGGCGCAGGCGCGCGCCTGGCTGACGCAGGATGCGCCCAACCAGCTGCACCGCGCCGGTATCGGTGAAGCTTCCGCGCAGGGTGCAGAGCACCGCCGCCGCCGGGCAATCCCAGCCCTCGCGCAAAGCCTCGACGGTGATGATGGTGGTCAGCGGGCAGGCGGGATCGCTGAGATCGACGCCCTCCAGGCCGCGCTGTTCGCCGGTGGCGATGGCGATGGTCTCCGGCCGTTGTCCCGCGCGCGTGATGAGGTGGTCGCGGACCACCTCGGGGCTCAGGGCCCCTGGGTGACGCCGCGCCTCGGCCTGGATCAGCAGCAGCGGACGCAGTGCCGGACCAGCTTCCGCAGCAGCCACCCGTGCCAGTTCATCACGACAGGCCATTGCCGCCGCCAGGCAGCGCTCGTGATCAGGATCGGTGGCGAGGACCAACGGCAGTTTCAGCAGGTGTTCGGTTTTGAGCGCTGCGGCGGTGATCCGGCACAGCACGTTGGATGGCCATGGCTGGCGTGCCGGCGTGGCGGTCAGTTCGAGCACGAAACCGGGCGACAGCCGCGCGAGCGTTTCGAAGGAGAGCGGCGTGCGGGCATTGTGCGCCTCGTCGACGATCACCACCGGACGACGGCGGGCGATGAGCTCGGCCAATGTCTGACCAGCGTCTGGACCGGGTCCGTCGCTCAGTGCGTCGCTGGCGACATAGACCTGCCGCCCCTGCGGATCGCTGACGCGGAACTGCTGGATGGTCGCCACCAGGATCACGCTGGTGGCGAGGTAGGTGCTGGGCGGCAGGCGCAGGGCCTGTGCGACATCGACCACGCGGATGGCGCCCAGGCCGCCGAAACCATCGATGCCGGCGCACAGCGCCTGCGCCACCGCATGATCGGCGTTGCGCAGCTGGCGCAGCGTCTGCTCGGCGATGGCATTCGAGGGCACCAGCCACACCACCACGGCGGGCACGCGGCGCAGGGCGTGACCGGCGATCACCCCCGCCGCAGCGGCGGCCAGCAGGGTCTTGCCGCCGCCGGTGGGGATGGCGAGGCAGACACAGGGCGCGTCGATCAGCGGCGCCGGCCGGTAGGCTGGCGCACCCGCCTCGGCGAAGGACACGGCCGGATCGGCGCCGCCCACCAGCTGGTCGCAGAAACGCCGGAGCCTGGTCAGCACCAGCCGCTGGAAGGTCTTGAGCGCGATCACTGCCGCGGCTGCCATGGTCAACCGCCGAGCGACGCCAGCGCCTGCGGCAGCTGACGGAAGATCAGGCGTTGGTGGCGCAGGTCATCCTCGCCCAGCCGGCAGACCGCGCCGTAGATCAGCCGCGGCCCGTCATGCGGTGCCAGGCGGCTCAGCATCGCCGGTGTCAGCGCATTGCGGCTGGCGGCATCCTTGTCGGGCACCCCCGCACCGGCGAGCAGGTAGACCGCGGTGCCGTCCGCACCGATACCCAGGAAGGCGCGGTCGGCGGCCCGATCCGCCGGCCAGGTCGCACCGGTGGCATGCCACCACACCAGGGCCGCGAGATCCGCATAGGGCAGCTCGCCGAGGCGCCCGTCGCGGTCGATCACCGGCCGGCCCAGACGACGATAGGTCCAGGCCTCGCCCAGTGCCGGGCTGCCGTGGTCGTTGCCGAGGCTGGCGCGGCGCAGGCGCTCGCGGGTGATCTTCTGGCAGATGTTGGGACCGTCGTCCTGGTCGCGTCCCAGTTGCACCAGCAGGCAGCGCCTGGGTGCCCCGCCGATGGAGTTGAGGCGCATCACCGCGTGCCCGGTGGTGCCGCTGCCGGCGAAGGCGTCGAGCACGATGTCCCCTGGTTTGCTGGCGATGGTCAGCACGCGTTCGATCAGGCGCAGCGGCTTGGGCGAGATGAACACCGCCGCCGAGTCGCGGAAATCCATCAGCTCGACCAGCTCTTTCTTGGCCTCCTGGGTATGGCCGACCTCGTCGTAGGTCCACAGGGTCTGGGGCGTGACCCCGGCCTTCACTTCCGAGAGGAAGCGTTTGATCGATGGCACGCTGTTGCCGTCCCTGCCCCACCACACCCGGCGGTCGCGCTGCATCTCCGCCAGTTTAGCCGCCGACACCCGCCAATAGGAACCCCGCGGAGGCCCGGCGATGATCCGTCCACCAGGGCAGGTGATGGCATAGGTGCCTTCGCTGTAGGAATTGCGCGCCGAGAGGTCGCCGGATTTCCACGGCCCCCGGGGATCCTGGTCGGGATTCTTGTAGGCCTTGTCCTGCGCGGCGGTGCGCGGCAGCAGGTTCGGCCGCCAGCGCCGGGCATCCTTGGCATAGATCACCAGGTAGTCATGATCGTCGCTGAAATGGCGCGCGCTGTTCTTGGGCGAATACACCTTCTGCCAGATCACCGTACTGATGAACTGCTCGGCGCCGAAGATCTCATCCATCAGCAGGCGCAGTGGGCCGATCTCGTGGTCATCGAGAAACACCCAGATGCTGCCATCTTCACTGAGCAGTTCGCGCAGCAGCATCAAGCGCGGGTACATCAGGCAGAGCCACTTGTCATGACGGGTCAGGTCGTCGCGGCCGACCGCCTTGCCCAGCCAGGCGCGCA
>JANPIY010000687.1:0-15564 GCA_031425255.1 Planctomycetota bacterium | reverse complement strand
AAGCCAAGGGGTGGCGGCAGCGGGGATGAAAGGATCCCCTCCTCATTGCCAGCCGAGGGCCGGCCAAATCGCCCCAGTTCACCTATGCGCGTCCACGCTTGGAAAATGCGCTGGCAGAGCCGAATCTTACAATGAGGTTCTCGACCACGGCGATCTGCATCCTCATCGGTGCGGGGGTCTGCAACGAGCGTCGTTTCGTACATCAGCGACGGCAGGAACAAACCCGTCTCCTCGACGTCGAGCCGATGGATGGGACGGCGGTGGAGGAGCCGACGGGTGACGGGCTCACCAGGACCCAGGGATTTCTGAAACCAGGAAGCCGTCGGCGGCAATCACCTACCGTAATCCATGATGCCATCCCCTGACACCGGTCTCGCCCACGCGCTCGCCACGTTGGCGCAGGCGCCCGACCCCACTGCCTGGGCGCTGGTGCTCGAACGCGCCGGCCCCGCCATGGAAGCACTCGCCCGGCGCCTGACCGGCGATGGCGAGTTGGCCCGCGATGCGGTCCAGGAAGCCCTGCTGCAGATCCGCGACAGCGCCGGCGCCTTCCGCGCTCCGCCTGGGACCGCCGGTTGCCAGCCGGCCGAGGGGCCTGCCGCTGCCGATCGTGCCGCCTGCGGGTGGATCCTGCGGGTCACGGCCAACACCGCGCTCCTGGTGCGGCGCGGCCACGCCCGCCGCCAGCGGCGCGACAGGAGCGCTGCCATGCCGGACTCCGCCCGCTCCCTGGACGTCGACCACGGCCTGGCGACGGCGGAGCTCGCCGAGCAGCTCCGCTGCGCCTTGGCCGCCCTGCCAGAACCCACACGCGCCGCCATCGTCCTGCGCCATTGTTCCGGCCTGTCCTTCGGCGACGTGGCGACGGCGCTCGGCATTCCCGAAGGCACCGCCAAGGTGCGCGTCCATCGTGGTCTAAGCGTCCTACGCGAGCGCCTGACCCGTGCCGGCCTGGCCTGTTCGCTGCTCGCCATCGGCGGACTGCTCGAACGGCTTCCGGCCAGCGGCATGCCGATGCCATTCGCCAGCACCGCGGCCGCCCGCCATCTGCTCACCCGCACCACCACCAGTTCCCTCGCCGGCATCCACTCGGGAGTTTCCATGACCACCCTCGTCTCGCTCATGACCGCGACTGCGATTCTGGCGATCGGCGGCGTCAGCCTGCTGCTGAGTCAGGAACGCGTCACCACCGCGCCACCCGCCACTCCTGCACCACCCGTCGCCACCACGCCAGCGCCGCTTGCACAGGCTCTGCCCAGCATCCGGATCAGCCCTCTGCCGATCACCGCCGATGCCGCTGCCATGGGCAAACTGGCGACCGCCACGAAGCGTGCCTGGAATGGCGGCGCCACCTGGGGCGATCGCTTGGACCGGACCGATGGGCGTGGTTTCGAGCTCCGTTCCTGGACATCGTCCGCCACGCTCGAGCGACCGTGCCCGGTGGCGGTCGGGGCGGATTGGCGGACCACCCTGGACGCCCTGGCGAAGGATGCCGGACTGGTGTGGCGGATGCGCGGCACCGCCGCCGAATTCCTGACGCCCACGCTCGCCAGGATGCTCGCCACCCCGCTCGATGGGCGGCAGGCCCCGACGGGAACCCGCACCGCCGTGCTGGCGTGGTTCGCCGAGCACGCCGGGTTGACTCCGACACTCCATCCGTCGCTCGGCGTCGATGACGGCAAGCGATTCGACTGGTCGCCGCAGAGCGCTGCGGTCGAAGCCTGGCTCGATGGCCTCGCCCAGGCCATGCAGGCCACCGCGCTGCTGAGCTTCGATGGTGCGGTGGTGTTCTACCGACCGCCAGCCATCGCCCCGCTCGACCATGATCCGGAGTTCATCATCTCTGAACCCCGGCTGACCTATCAGGCTCCACCTGCGCCCCGCCTCTCCACCGAGGTCTCCTTCCAGTTCAGCGATGCGGGGCTTGCCTACGTAGCCGAGCAAATGGCCGAGGCGCTCCGCTATCCCGTCGAGGTGGATCCGCAGGTGCTGCAGGCCGGTGCGCCGCTGGTGACGCTCTCCGTCCAGGACATGCAACTGCGCTACGTGGCCCATTACGTCGCCAGGCTCACCGACCTCGAAGTGGAGGTCCAGCCGGATCGCTTACGCTTGACGCGTGGCAAGGCTGCGGCCGCACCGGCCAGCGACCGGGCCCCTGCGCTTCCCATCGCACCGCAATAAAGCGACCAGAGGGGCTGCCCCAGGCGCGCCCACATTCAGATGGGAAAAACCGCATGGAACAATTCCGTGCGGCTCTGCACCCCGAGTTTGGCGTAGACCGCCGAGAGGGTGTTCTTCACGGTCTGCTCGCCGATTCCGAAGGTGGTCGCGAGCTCCTTGTTGGAGTGACCCTTGAGCAGGCCCGCGACCAGGCCCCGTTCGCGTGGGGTCAGCGGCAGGCCGAGCAGGCGGCGTTGGAAGAACTGCACCATGGTGTCGGTGCTGCCGCCGCGATCCCCCAGCAGGCGGGTGAGGATGCCGGCGAGGCGATCGACGCCGAAGGGTTTTTCCAGCAGGTAGTCGGCGCCGAGGTTGAGCACCGCCACTACCTTGTCCTTGTCGGCGAAACTGGTGATGACGACGCGCAGCGCGCCTGGGCAGCGCCTGTTGACCTCATCGAGCAGGCGCAGGCCATCCATGCGCGGCATGACCAGGTCGGTGACCACCACGTCCCATGGCCGGTGCAGGAGCGGGGCCGCATCGGCGCCGTCGCCGACCGCGGTGACCCGATACCCCAGCCGTGACAGACCGCGTGCCACTAGCTCCCGCGCTGGGGCCTCGTCCTCGACGAGCAGGATGGATTCACCGCTCATGGCTGTCCTTCCAGGCCGGCAGCACCAGCTCGGCGATGACGACCTGATCGCGCGAGGTCAGCGTCACGCTGCCGCCGACGCCGCTGGCGAGGTGGCGGGTGATGGCCAGGCCAAGTCCCAGACCTTCGGACTTGCGGGTCATGAGCGGCCCTTCGCCAGCGGTGTCGAGCTGCTCGCTGGAGAGCCGTCCGGGATTGGTCACGCGCAGGCGCCAGCCCCTGGGCTCGGGATCGATCGCCACCGTGACCACGCCGGCGGGTTCACTCGCTTCGAGGGCGTTGCGCAGGAGGTTGTCGATCATGATGCGCGCGCCGGAGGCCGAACAGCGTACCGGTGCCTGCGCCGGGAGACGGTCGAGGGTGATGATGCGCTCGGGCAGACGCAGCAGCAGCGCCCCCTGCGCTTCGCCGACGATCGCCACCAGATCGCCGGCGCCATCGTCCTCGGCGTCCGGACGCGCCAGACGATAGACCAGATCGACCGCGCGGTCGATGCGCTCCAGACTGTCGTCGATGTGGATGCGCAGCGGGTGGTCGCGCAGCGGCGGCTGTTCGACGCTCAGTTCATCCATCACCAGGCGCAGGGTGTGCAGCGGATTGCGCACCTCGTGCGCCACCGCCGCCGCCATCCGTCCGAGCACCAGCAGGCGGCGCTCGCGCTCGGCCTGCGCTTGCGTGCGGGCGCTCTCGCGGGTGATGCGCAGGCGTTCTGCGAGCAGCAGACAGATGAGGCCGAGACCGGGCCCGACCAGGCTGAACTCGATGCACTCGATCCAGAAGTGGAGTCCAGGGGGGCCGACCTGGAGCATCTCGACCGCGCTGTCGACCGCGAACAGGGCGCATCCCGCGAGCATGCCGCCGATGCCAAGCAACCAGGAACGGACAGGGACGGCCATCGGCAGCTCCAGGAATCGCGAGAGAGGCGCCGGCACCGGTTGCGGCAGCAGACCGGCACGGGCGAAGGCGGCGGCGAAGCCGACGGCCACGGTCCAGGCGATCGCCAGGGTCCACAGGTTGTGGGAGGCGAAGTGTGCACCGCGCACGTGCTGCGTCCATGCGAACAGCAGCCCACCCGCGAGCCCAGGGAACAGCCACCAGCGCAGCCGAGGCGCGTACCACGACCGCCCGACGAACCACAACGCCACCCAGGCGAATGCTCCCGAGGCGTGGCCCGCAGGAAATCCGCGGCCATCGTGGAAAGGTGCGGGCGTACCGGCGAAGAGCGGCGTCAGCGGGACTTCGCCGCCGAAGAGGTCGAGCGACCACGGCGGGAAGCGGTTGGTCACCGCTTTGAGGAAACCGACGATGCCGCTGGTGGCGGCGACGCACAGGCCCAGGTAGATGCCCGGCCACCGCCAGACGCGCAGGTTCGCGAAGCGCCAGCTGGCGAGGCCGGCAAGGAAGACGCCGATCGCCGTCAGCAGGACCAGCCACTTTCCGGCGGTGTGCAGGACGGACGCGAAGAACCAGTGCGAGCGCAGGGGGAAACCCTTGAGCGCCGGATCATGGAACGGTGCCAGCAGCGCGACATCGAGCGGGCTGTACTCCATGGCGATGGCGACCGCGACCAGCAGCGTCGTCGGGATGGCCCACAGGCGCAGCCACCAACCGCGCCCTGGGGCGGTCGTAGGAAGCACGTCAGGGTCCGGCATCGGCGCGTCCCGGCAGGCGATACGCTCGCGTCTCGTACAGGCGCGAGGCCTCCTGGAAGGCGGCGCTGGCGCGCTCGGCCAGCGCCCGCTGGACGGTGGTCACCTCCGCGGGCGGGACCTCGGCGAAGACGTCGCTCGCCGGTCCGTCGCGGCGATACCAGGTGACCGCCTTGCGCAGGCCGAGCACGACCAGGTCCTGGTCGGTCAACAAGCCGATGTTGCGGTTGTGGATCAGCCACGCGCGCCCGGCGGCGGGCGCTGGCTGCAACAGGTCGTGACCCAGGAACGGGGCGCGGTAGTCGATACCGGCCAACGACAGCAGGGTGGGTGCGAGATCGACCTGCGAGGCCAGGCGATCGATGGTCACGCCTTGGAACCGCGCCTCGGGAGCCAGGAGCAGGCCGGGCACGCGGTAGCTGGCGGCGGGGATCTCGGCCGCGCCGTACACCCGCGCACCGTGATCGCCGACCACCAGCAGCACGGTGTGAGCGAGCATCCCCTCGGCCGCGGCGCGATCGAGGTAGGACGCCAAGGCCTCGTCCGCGTACTGCACGGCATGTTCGCGCGAGTCCGTCGGCTGCAGCTTCACCCCCATCCAGATGCCGTAGCCGAG
The DNA here is from genome assembly GCA_031425255.1 of Planctomycetota bacterium. Classification (GTDB taxonomy): domain Bacteria; phylum Planctomycetota; class UBA11346; order UBA11346; family UBA11346; genus BOG-1363. Next base: position 10,487 of record JANPIY010000687.1, on the reverse strand, counting down.
CAGGACCAAGCCACCACCGATGACGATGCGCAGCCGCCCGAGGCGGTGACCGGCGAAGACCGCCGCCAGCACCGTCGCCAGCAGCAGCGCCGAAGCGATCCCACCCATCGTCAGCGCCTTGGAGGCCGGGACCGCGGCGTCGCGCGTATGCGGCGTCAGGAACGGCTTGTGATTGCTGGTGGTCAGCAGCGTGCCGAAGAACGGCACGCCGTCGGCATGGGCGCTCCGCTGATGCTCCAGCAGGCGGTCGAAGACGTAGCCATCGGCCACTCCCCACGCGGTGCGAAAAGCACCGGGAGGGAAATCGGAGGAGATCACCCCGTCCTCGATGAAACGCTCCCAGCCGTTGGCGAGGGCGAACGGCTTCATGCCATCGAAGATCCCGGCCCCACCGTAGAAGAACTCGCTGCGATAACCCTGCTGACGCAGCACCTGCGCGATGGTGGCGACATCCTGCGACTTGTCGCGTTTCCACACCGAATCCCCAGGCAGCGGCAGGAAGGAGCAAAGCACGCCCTCCAGGCCGCGCACGGTGCGGTTGCCGTTGGCCACCAGGTTGGTCAGCAGCAGGCCGCGGTCGCACCAGCGATCGAAACCAGGCGTGCAGGGTTTGCGCCCGCCCAGGCGTCCGACGAATTCCGTGCCGAGACTCTCCTCCAGCACCACCACCACATCCAATGGTCGTTCCCGGCGCACCGCGGCGGTGAAGACCCGCTGCGGATCGGCGGGGTCGCTGCGTGCGAACTCCGCGGCGATGAGCGGCGCCGCCAGCGGCGCCGGCACGGTGCGGTAGAACTGTGTGAACGACAGGTGGGCGGTGGCGAAGGCCCGTACCAGTTGCACCTGACCGTTCGCCGCGACCTCATCGCGCGCGCGTTCGCCGATGGGCTCCGCCGGCAGCAGCCACAGGCCGAACGCCGCGACACAGGCGCTCACCGTCGCAATCAGTGCGCTGGCCAGCCGTCTGGTCCACGGCAGGGGTGCAAATTGCGCGCCACTGAGCCAGCGCTGAAGTGGCCACGCCACCAACGCACCCAACAGCAGCGCCGCTGCGACGAAGGCCGGCACGTTGTAGCTCTGCCAGATGTTGGTGGCGACCTCCCCAGGGAAGAGCAGGTAGTCGATGGCGATATGGTTGAAACGCGAGGTGAACTCGTTGAAGAAGGTCTGCTCGACCGTGGCCGAGAACAGCAGGCCGGCGCAGATCGTCGTCAGCACGGAGAAACGCCAGGACGCATGGCGCAGGCTGGCGCCACCCGACAGGGCCAGGAACCACGCCGCCGGCAGCAGCAGGATGGGAATCGTGAGCACGTCGCTCACCACGCCGAGTGCATGCACCTGCACACGCTGCATGGCGGTCACCGGCTCACCGATGCTCGTTAGCAGCACGACCCGCAGGACGCTGTCCAACAGCAGCATGATCAGCCCGAGACCGCAGAGCAGCCGGCGCCTGGGCGCAGCCGGGGGCGCGGTCGCCCGGGCAGTCGGTGATGATGCCGCTGCCGACGTGGTGGGCAGCACAGCGAGTGAGGGGAGATCGACAGGCATACATGGCTCCGGGCAGTCGCCATGATCGCATCGCGGCGACTTCCGCTGCAGGTACCTTGGTACGGTATGCCGTACTTTGGTCATCACCCGCCCGGTGCTTCGCTGATCCATGATGGGGCATGCCATATGCCCGCTGGTTTCTCTTATGGACGTTGTCCCCCTTCCTCCCCTGCGCCGAAGCTCCGCCCTTCGTCGATCCGCTGATCTGGGATCGCCCGGTGGCACCACAACCGGAGGCAACGTCGGCGACGCCCGCCGCAGAAGAAGCACCGACCGAACCGGCACCCGGCGAAGGTCAGGTGTGGTTCGGTAAACGCGTGGTGGTCGACACCTGGGGCATCGTCTCCTCGCCCTTCGACTGGAGTGGCAGGGAGTGGGCGCTCGCTGGCGCCGCGGTCGGCGGCACCATCGCCACCGGGCTGTTCGTCGACCGCCAGTTCCAGGGGGAGAGCCAGGAGAGCCGCAATCCCGATAAGGATCGCTGGTCAGGCACCTGGGGGCACCTCGGCACGCTCTACTCCCTGGGCGTGCTCGGAGCCGCCGGCGCCTACGGTTGGGTCGCCGAGGACGAGCGCGGCGTCAACGTCATGGTCGATGGGCTGGAAGCCTCGGTCATCGCCTCCGGCATCCTCTGTCCCATCCTGAAATACACCGTCGGCCGTTCGCGCCCCAACAGCAGCGGCCAGGACAGTGACGTCTTCTCATCGATGAGCGGCGAGGCGTCCTTCCCGTCCGGCCACTCGACCCAGGCTTTCACGGTCGCTTCGGTGCTGGCCTTCACCTTCGATGAGCAGCCGGTGGTCGGCGGGGTGGCCTTCGCCATCGCCAGCGGAGTCGGCCTGAGCCGCATCAATGCCGACATGCATTACGCCTCGGACGTGGTCGCCGGCGCCATCCTCGGGACCTGGGTCGGCTATGAAGTGGTGCACTTCAACCGCCGACGTCGCGGCGAGGAGGCGCGCCGCTCGCACGGCATCACCGATGTCACCTGGGACCTGATCCTCGACGGCGATAGGCGCGGGGTCTCGATGACTTGGCATTGGTGAAGTGCTCATCCCACGGGTCTGGAAGAGCACTCCCTTGATCGTGATCCTGAAGGGGAACGACGGCACGTGGGAAGGGATCTGCTAACGTCGCGATGGACACCGGGTAATCGGCATCAGGGATGAGGCGGATAGCGAAGCTGCCGCTCAACGCCCAATGCTTTGCGCATCGGATTCCCGCGCTATCAACACCCATTCAGTAGAGCTGATCCGCCAGCGCATCAGTATGCGCACCTCCCGTAACGAGGCGACGAGCGTCGGTGCGGTCAACAGCAGCCGATGATGGCCTTCGGCGAGCCATGCGTTCGCCGCGGTAGGGGTGGCGAGAAATTCCAAGTGGCGTCCGTCGAGGTGGCAGAGCCACGCCGGACGCTTGGTCCCTTCGCGGCCGGGAAGATGGAAGCCGATGACCCCCTGCTCCGGAACCCGTTCGGCCAGCCACTCGGCTGCGGGCCGATACGAACGCAGCGTATCGATGACCGGGAACACCAGCCACAGCACCAGGATGTAGCCGAGCGTGGTGACGATCGCGAGGCCACTCCACATCGCGCTGAAGCTGGTCGTGCGCAGGCGCAGCAGCCAGGCGCCCGACAGCGCCAGCCAGGAGCCGATGACGAGCGCGGCTGGTTGCAGCGCAGCCATGGTGGCAGGTTCCACCCGAGCGGGCGTGGGCAGGAGGTGCCACCCGAGGCCGGTGCTCAGCAGGACCGCACCCACCAGTGCCAGCGTCCAGGCGAGACCCTGTGCCGACCACCGTTGCCACCTCGCCTCCCACGGGGTCACCGCGCCCTCCAACCACCCGGCGATCAGCAGCGCCAGCGCGGGGAAGATCGGCAGCAGGTAGACGCTGCGTCTGGTCGAGGCGAGGGTGAAGAAGATCAGCGGAGCGAGGATCCAGACCGCCAGCAGGCGCCAGGAGCGATCCTGGCCCTGATGACGGAAACCCCGCCACAGCGCCGGGATCAGCAGCAGGATCCACCATCCGAGATCGGGCGGGAGATGAGTCAGGTAATACCACGCGCCCTTGCCGCCGTGGCCACGGGAGGCGCTGCCGAAGCGATCGCTGTTTTGCGCCAGCACTTCGTGCATGACCACCTCGACCCCGAGGCGGTCGCAGAGCAGGAGGTACCAGGGCAGGGCGACCGCCAGGGCGATGAGCGCCAGCGGCGCCAGCATCAGCAAGCGGCGCCATTCACGGTTCCAGAGATGCCAGCAGGTGAGGATCAGCCCGGGCAGCAACACGCCCAGCGGTCCTTTGCCGAGGATGGCCACGCCGAAACAGGCGAACGCCGCCACCCGCAGCCAGGCGGCATCACCCCGACTACGCGTGGCGGCGCGGTAATAGCAGGCCAGTCCAAGCGTGATGAAGGCGGCATAGCCGAGATCGGTCTGGAGGTTGGTGGTGTGGAACCACATCGCCGGCGTCGCGATCAGGATCACGCCCGCACCCAGCCCGCGGCGCGCGTGTCCCATGCCCTGGCCCAGCCACATGGTGGCGGCCACCATCAGGCAGGCGAACAGCACCATGGGCACGCGCGAGCCCCACGGTGTGATGTCACCGCTGACGACGCCGACGATACGCACACCCCAGTAGGCCAGCGGCGGGTAGTCCAGCCAGGACGCACCGTTGTGGGTCGGCACCACCCAATCGCCGCGCGCCGCCATCTCGATGGCCGGTAACGCCACATCGGGTTCGTCCGGATACCACCAGTCGCGCAGCCCACCCACCGGGAGGAACAGCAGCAGCATGGCGAGCAGCAGCAGCCACGGCTGCCAGCGTCCAGTGACCCTGGGCAGGGCCCAGCCGGTCCAGTTCCGGAAGCCGGTCAGCGGGCCCGCGGTGGCGGGACCGCTGCTGGACTCGGGACTGGAAGATGATGGACGCACACGGGTCTCCTGAGGGGATCCAGGCGGTCGCCGCCATCGGCGCAGGGCCGAGATGGCCGCGCAAAAGATGCCCTCGCCACGGTTGAAGGCGTTGCGCCCGGCATCGCGCCGGACCACGCATTCCTGGTCTCGGGGATGTGGCTGGTCGATCGTCATCTCCAATCCGTACCAAGGTACTGTGTGCATGGTGTGAAACGCAGGATGCGCCCAGAGGGTGCTGCAACCGACGGCGACCTCTCACGCATCTGTTGCACGATCGTCCCGGAGCACATGCGCCAGGTACTTCCAAAGCCGTCCCCCCCGGCATCGTTCGCCAGCGCATGGCCAGCTCCCACCAGACCGGACCTGTCGAATCTGCGCCCGCGACCATGCTGCCGCCGGTCGTCCGCCGCCTGGGGTGGCTGCACGCGGCCAATGATTTCACCCTCGATTTCATCACCCCCCTGCTCCCCGCGGGTGTGCCGGTGGCCTGGCTGGGCGTGATGGAAGGTGCCGCCGATGCGTTGGCGCAGGTCCTCAAGCTGGTCACCGGTCGGCGCAGCGACGCCTCGGGACGACGTGCGGTGTGGGTCCGCGCCGGCTATGGCACCAACGCCATCGCGCGGCCGTTGGCGGCGATCGGGATGTGGTGCGCCTGGCCGTGGTGGATCGTCGGCTGCCGCCTCGCGGATCGCCTCGGCAAGGGTCTGCGTGGCTCGGCCAGCGACGCATTGATCGCGGACTGGACACCGGCGCCGGCGCGCGCCCGCGCCTACGCGCACATGCGGACGATGGACCATCTGGGAGCGACCGCGGGCGCCCTCGCCGCCGCCGCCGCCGCCTGGGGCCTGACGCTGGAGTACGCGCACCCGGAACGCCTCGCGTGGGTGGTGGCCGCCCTGGCGCTGCCGATGACGCTGATGCTGTGGTGGGCACGTGGGCTGAGCGATCACCCCACGGCCGCCCCGAAAGCCACCAGCGTCAGCGGCTGGTGGCCGCGCGACCCCGCGCTGCGGCTGCCGCTGATCGCCATCGGCATCGCCAGCATCGGCGCCAAGCTCGCGCCGCTCCTGGTCCTGGTCCAGGTCGCCGGAATTCCGCTCAGTCATGATCAGGCCACCACGCAGGCCGCTTGGCCGGTGTGGCTGGTCTGCCTGGCGTGGGGCGGCATCGCCTTGACCCAGGCCGGCGCGGCGATGCTCGCCGGAGTGCTGACCAGCAGCCTGGGGGCGCGGCTGTTCCTGGGCCTGAGCTGGCTGGGGTCGGCCGCCCTGCTCGCGGGCATGATCATCGCCGAGGGTCCCTGGCTCATCGCCGCGGGCTTCGGCTGGAGCGTGATCGCCGGCGTCAGCGACGGCGCGGAGAAGACCTGGCTCGCCGATATCGCCCCCAAGGACGAACGCGGCCTGGCTTTCGGGGCGCTCGGCGTGGTGGTCGCCGCCGCCATGCTGCTCGGCAGCAGCGCCGTCGGTTACGGACTGGTGATGCTCGGGCCAACGGTGTTCGCGCTGCCCGCGCTGGCCTTGGTGATCGGCAGCGTGCTCATCCTCCGCCGCTGATGCAGCAGCTCGCGTCAGACCGCATCTGATCTGCAAACCAAGCAGAGAATACGTTCCTCCGTGGGGTCATCCGATGAACTCGGCCCTCCCCATTCTGGTCTGAGCCTTATCGAGGGTCAGGGTCGTGATGCCGTCGATCTCGTAGTGGGCTTGGATGAGGCGATCGACGAAACCGGCCTTCCCGGACTTCTTGGCCTGGAGCACCGACAAGACCGCCGATCCTGGTTCGGGCTGGACCATACCACTGGTCAGCATGGCTAGGAGCGCTTGACGGATATCGCTGGGTTCCAGGTCGTAATGATGTTTCAGGGCATGGTAGGCTTCAGCGATCACCAGATCGCTGACAATGACCGCCTGCCGGACACGATGGGCCGCCAGCAAGCGCTCCTGGGCCTTGGCGGCGAGGGGCGCCGGTTCACCAACCAGCAAACGCACCAGGACTGAGGTATCGAGGCCAAGGGTCACGGCTTCCGCTCACGTTTACGCCCAGCCGCAACGCTCGCCCGGATGTCGTCGAGATCATGGCTGACCCCCTTCTTGGGCCGCAGCGAGCCGACCCACGAGGTATCCGGTTCGCGGTGCTCGAAATAGAACACCAGGGCTTCACGGACGATTTCCGACATGCTGGCGTGACTATGTTCGGAGACGACCCGCAGCCGGTTGGCCGTCGGCTCATCCAGGACGATCTGGGCTCTGATCATGGCGAATCGTATACACATGAGCGGTGTGTAGTCAATCCAACGCGATGCTCCTGATGCAGACCACACCGGTTCCATGTACGCTGAGTGGACCTTGCCGGCTGCTGGGGAAGAGCGGATTCCACCGCCAAGCCACCAAGCTGGCGGAGACCGGGGATCCTGATCCCGCTGTCCTGGCGGTGGAATGGTGTGCCGGTCGTGGCCGGCAGCACATCGCCTACACACGCTCGCTGGCGGGGCTCGGGATCACGCTAGGCTGTGTCCATGCGCTCCACCCGTAATGTCGTCCTCTCGCGTTTCCCCCGGTTCGTCCGCGCCATCGGCCTGGCCTTCGCCGCGATGGGCGGTTACGGCGCCGTCTGCATGCTGTTCGGCATCGGAAACATGACCGTCAGCATCAACGACGGGCCGTCGCGGCCGGCGACGCCGGCAGACGTGTGGCTGCCGGGCATCTTCATCGCCGTCGGCGTGGGCCTCGCCCTCATCCGCTACACGGTGGTGGTCGATGCGGCCCGCCGCGCATGCATCAAGACCGCGGGCTGGGGGCAGTGGGTGAAGCGGACGGAGACCTCGCTGGCCAGCGCCACCGCCATCGACATCGGCACAGCGGTCGAGCGCGGCGGCAACGGCAGTGGGCGCTATACCGCGATACCGGTGCACGCGCTCGGCCCTGATGGCACTACCGAACTGGCGGAACCACGTACCCATGTCGCGGCGCGCGCTCTGGCGCTGCGCATCGCGAACGCCCTCGCCCTGCCCGTGGGCAGCGGCCTAGGTGGAACGCAGCGTACACACGGTGACGACAAGGTGGCCGCCCTGCCAGTGGCGGAGACCACCATCCTCGATCCCGCCGATCTCATTCCGCCGACTGACACCCGCGTGACCATCAGCGAGCGCTTGGACGGCCTGGTCATCCACCATTCGATGGTGGCCTTCGGCGGCATCGGCATGCTCGGCATCGTCGTGCCCATGCTGATGCTCGGGGGCTTCTGGTGGCTCGCCTGGCGACCAGCGCTCAGCGAACCGGCGGCGACCTCAACCTTCGTGTGGTGGTTCATGATGGCGCCCGTGGTCGCGGGACTGCTCTTCTCCCTGGCGGGAGTGCTCGCGGCGCACCGCCGCGGCCTGTTCGGAGGATACATCACCGTCGATGCGCTGGGTGGACTGCGCACGCCCTGGCGGACCATCGCCAGCGAGCGCATCCGCGCGCTCGAGGTCCTTCCGGGACCGCGCCTCGGCCGCGCACTCCATGTCGTGCTGGACGACCGCGAGTTCGTCCTCGTCGCCGGCCGATCGCAAGCCGACTTGCGCTGGATCCGCGCACTCATCCTGCAGCGCCTGCAGGCCGGCCGCCCCGCTCCCAGGTCGTGGCGAGGCGCCAACACCTGATGGACCGCTTCACAGCCTCTTTGCTCTCACCCTGCCGTCGTGGGTCGTGGCGGTCCCTCGCGCCTTTTCCCCACTCCTCCCACCTCACGGCTGCGTGACGAACTTCCCGCGTTCCCGCACGTTCGGGGGTCGCCGTGCCTCACCCGTACCTCGGCGGTCATCGAGGTCGCCTTGGTGGCGGGCAAGCTGCCCGTCGACCTGGGGCACCAGCGACGACCACCCGGATCGCCCCTGGCCGGCTGGCAGCCGGCGGTCCCAGGCTGGTCGCTCCTGCGCGCAGGCACAGACTCGGCGACGACGATGAAACTCCTCCACACCAGCGACTGGCACCTCGGGGCCACGTTCCATGACCGCACCCGCGATGCGGACGAGGAGCATGCGCTCGACCAGATCGTGCGCATCGCCAGCGGGCACACCGTCGATGTGGTGGTCATCAGCGGGGACCTCTTCGACACCGCCAACCCTGGGGCGGCCGAGCAACGCCGCTGGTACCACAGCCTCGAACGCCTGATCGACGAGGCCGGGGTCGGCACGGTGCTGGCCATCGCCGGCAACCACGACAGCGGCCTGCGCCTGGAAGGTCCGCGCGAGCTGCTCGCCAGCCGCCGCGTCATCGTGCGCGGCGTGCTACCGCGCGACGCGGCGCCGGCCTCCTGCATCGTGCCGGTGCATGACCGTGCTGGGGTGCGGGTGGCGTGGGCTGCGCTGGTGCCCTACCTGCGCGAGGGCGACCTGCTGCGTGCCGACGAGGATATCGGCGTCGACCGCCCGCAGCGGCTGGCGCAGGCACTGCATCGCCGCTGGTCGCAGGTGCGTGCCGCGGTGCCGGCCGACGGCCTGCCGTGGCTCGCCGTCAGCCATGCCTTTGCCACCGGCGGCTGCGTTGGCGGCGCCGAGGTGCCGGTGCTGGTCGAGGTCGGCAACCTGGGCCGCGCCGATCTCAGCGCCCTCGCCGAGGGCTGCGCCTATGCCGCGTGCGGACACCTGCATCGTCCGCAGGCCATCGCCGGCCGCGCACACTGGCGCTACAGCGGCGCGCTGCTGCCGACCGGTTTCGACCAGGCGGGGCTGGAACGCTCGGTGGTGCTGGCGGAGATTCCCGCGGACGGCACGGCGGCCACCTGCACCCTGATCCCGTTACAGCCCTTTCGCGCCTATCACCGCGTGACCGGCACGCCGGCCGCGGTGCTCGCCGCCATCCGCGCCCTGCCGATGACGACGCCGGACGCGCCGATGCCCTGGCTGCAGGCACTGGTCCACCTCACCGAGCCGCAGCCGGGCCTGGCGCGGATGGTCGCCGAAGCCGCCAGCGCGCGCGGCTGGAGCAGCGTGGCGACGCAGCTCCAGCGCGGCGGCGCGCTGGCCGGCTCAGCGGCCGGCGCGCTGCCGATGCCGGATCTCGAACGCATCGATCCCGCGGAAGTCTTCCGACTTTTCCACCGCCAGACCTATGGCGGAGAACCCGCCGCCGATCTGCTGCGAGCGTTCGGCGATCTGCTGACCACGTTGCCGGACGAGGCGCCCTGATGCGCATCGACCGCATCCAGATCACCTCGCTCGCCAGCCTGCATGGGCGTCAGACGGTGATCGACCTGAACGGGCCGCTGCTCGGCCTGGCCGGCCTGGTGGCGATCACCGGACCGACCGGCTCGGGCAAGAGCACCATCCTCGATGGCCTGAGCCTGGCGTTGTTCGGCTGCACGCCGCGTCTGAAGAAGGACACCGAGCACCTGCTCTCGCGCGATGCCATCGATGGCGGCGCCGAGGTCGCGCTGACCCTCGACGATGGCAGCGCCTGGGTGGTGTCGTGGTCGGCGCATCGCAAACGCCGCCAGCTCGACGAGGAGGTCCAGCCGCCGACGCACCAGGTGGCCAAGGCCGACGGCACGATCGTGGTCAGCGGCGTGCGCGAGGTGCGCGCCTGGGTCGAGCGCAACGTGCGCCTGACCTTCGATCAGTTCCGTGGCGTGATGCTGCTCGCGCAGTTCGATTTCGCGCGCTTCCTCACCGCCGACGACGGCGACCGCTCGCTGCTGCTGGAAAAGCTGACCGGCACCGACATCTACGCGCGGCTGTCGACGGCGGCCTTTGTCCGGGCCAGGCAGGTGCAGGAGGAGGTCCAGCAGCACCAGCAGGCGCTGGCGGCGCTCGCGGTCCTGCCGCCGGACGAGCGCACACGGTGGGAGGCCGCGCTCGCCAGCGACAGCGCAGCCGCGCTCGGCGCCGACGCCGCTTGGGAGCGGGCGCAGGCGGTGCTCGCCTGGTGGTCGGAACGCCAGCGACGCGCGGAGGAGGCGATCGAGCGCCGACTCGCGGCCGCGGCCGCCCACCAGCGCTGGGAAGCGGCCGCCGCGCCGCGCACGCAGCTCGCCCACAGCGAGGCG
>JANPIY010000686.1:0-5817 GCA_031425255.1 Planctomycetota bacterium | reverse complement strand
CAGCGGCGCCGCTGCCGAGCGCGCGCAGCCCGAGCGTGCCGCCGGTGGTGACGCTGGCGATGCGGAAGGCGCTGACCGTGCCGTCGACGTCGGACTCGTCGGCGGCGGCGGCGAGTGCCGTGCCGGTGATGATCATCTGGGTGTCCTCATCGCCCAGTGCCGCCGCGCCAGGTCCGGTGATGGTGGCGATGGTGGTGAGGGTCGGCAGATCGTTGATCGCGCCGACGCGGACGCTGACCTGGACCGCACCGCTCGAGGCCAGGGCTCCGTCCCAGGCGACGACGGTGAAGGCCGGGAGATCGCCGTTGGCATGGGCGCTGGGCGTCCACACCAGTTCGCTCGCCGCGGTGATGATGGTCACCCCGGGGGTGATCGCGGTGGCGACTGCGGCGGAACCGGCCGGGCGGATGGCGAGCGTGCCGATGGTGACGCCTTCGATGCGGAAATCGACCGCGTCGCCATCGGCATCGGCCTCGTCGGCAGCGGAGTCCAGGGTGGCATAACCGATGATGAACGCGGCGTCCTCGTCACCCAGCGCAGTGCTACCGCCACCGGTGAGCAGGCCCACCGTGGTGAGCGTCGGCGCGGTCGCGGCCATTACGCCGGCGATACAACACGTGAGGAACAAGGCGCGGAGGGTGTTTTGCATAGGAGGGTGGGCATGATCCCCGCAGCGGTCCAAGGTCAATCCCCAGGAATCGATCGGCCGTCGAACCTGGCGCCGCTGGTGCGGCGTTGGAAGCGACCGGAACATCTCGCCGTTTGGCCTGAACGAGGATGGGCAAAGGGCAGGTCCGCTCACGCAGCGACCATTTCTCGACCGTGGCCGGATCCAGCCTTTCCGCCGAGGAGGGCCGACGACCAGAACGGATGAACCTGAAAACGGCCTTCAAGATTGTTCAGCCGCTGGCACCGACGGTTGACAGCGATCGGCCAGGTGATGAGAGTCCGATGCCTTCCCAGGAAGGATGCGGATGTTCTTCCAGGTCCACCTGCGCACCCGCGACGCGACCGTCCATCTCAGCCGAGGGACGCCGCAGGGAACCGCGCGCACCGTTTTCGATACGGCCCGTGCCTTGCGTCAGATCGCCGAGTGGGAGAGCGACCTGGGCACTTCCGTCCCAGGCGAATGGCTACGCCGCATCCTCGCTCCGCTGCTCGACCGTCACGACCTCTGGCAGCTTGACGACCACGCCCTGCGGCAGGCCCTGGCGCAGGACCTCTGCATGGGGCGGATCCGCGTCGGTGTCAGCACCCGTACGCCCTTCGCACTGGCCGGCGGAGCCAAGGCCACGGGGACCACCGCGGTCAAAGGCAGAACCGCCAAGAGCACCGCGGCTTCACCCGCCGCTTCCACCACCACTGCCGTTGCTCCCGCCTGGGTGCAGGGCGAGCCCAGCGATTTCGATGATGCGGTCTTGCGGCTGCAGGCCGCCAGCGAGCGGATCAAGACCTTCGGATATGAACCCAAGTACAGCGATGCCGAGTTGATGGCGATGCGGGATAAGGGTCGGGTGGATGACCGCTTCATCGTCAGCGTATGCAGGGGACCCAAAAGCGACGGCGATGTGATCGGGTACAAACGGGCTTCCGGACGGACCACCGCATGGACGACCACGTTCGACCAGGTCGAGGATGGCGACCTGGATCCAGAGATCCTCTGTGGGAAAATGGGCATGCCGTATGACAGGAGTTCAGAATACACCTACCTCATCATCGACAGGGCTTGCAGTGCCGCCGAGGTCGCTCCAGAAAAGACCATCGTTCCGACCTATGACAATATCACCGCCATCGGGAAGGCCGAGTTCGTCGGAGATCCCGAACAGAATGACCCGCAAACCATTGAAGAAGTCATGACCCCCTATTATTCAAATGAATACGAGGTCCACTTCGAGGCCTTGATCTCCTTCTCATTGGCCAGAGGTGGTGGTCCAGACAAAACCTACCAGTCAGCATGGGTGAAAGCGTTTGCGCGTACCCATTTCATAAATGCGAGAGAGCAGGAGAAGTTTTTGACGAGGCACAAATTCACGACCGAGATCGGCACTAACAAATATTTCACGGGGAATGGCCTCACCAAGGTAACGGGGTCCACAGCAAATTCGCGTGCTGGCAAGAAGAAATTCGGAGCACTCGAAACGCTCACCATTGAACGGAATCCCCCCACTATCGGACAACGAAAGTCACAAGGCGGAATTCGACAGTTGACTCTGCCACCAAAGGTGCCGTGAAAATGCCACATCCTCCTGTGCCTTATGCTCCGAAATCCGGTGAACGAATCCTCTATTCGTCAGCCTGCCCCTTTAGCCATCGAGATTCGTATCATGCATTGGCTACGCCTTCCCATCTCATCCTGGTGCAGAGCATTCCTCAATTAACTGAAAGCCCTGAGGTCGCCTTCCGAGTTTCGCTGTCATCCACGATTTGGATCGTGAACTCTATTTTTAGGTTTTTAACGCCTCTCGATGGTGGTGGTTTCCCCAGTGAAACCATGACTCAAGAAGAGGACGTTCATGGGACGATGATCCGGCTACGTCGTTCACAGAACTGCAGCTGGCCAGGTGAACTTGGCTTCACCCTCATGAATGGTTCGCTCGACGAGAATGAAAAAAAGAACCTCTCCCAGGACTTTCAACTGAGCGACCGCCTCCTCTTCAACGCCGGCTTCTACCCCGCCCTTCGCCAACTGGCCATCGACGTGGCCGCCAGGTACGGGCTCGCGCCGCCGCTGCCTGAGACCGCAACCCTGCGCCCGTTATGGATGGGCCGGACTCCGGCTGAGACGCCCCCACCCGCCCAGGAGAGCTGAAGCCGCGGTGCACGTCATCCGTTCGGAGGACACCGTCGAACGTGTTGCGTCTGCCTTTCCACCTCCCACGTCGCACCACGTACTCCGCACTGCCGCATCTCAGCCGACACCCGATTGTCGAAATCCGCACCAGCGGATTCCCGCGCCTCACCCGTGCTTGCGCAGCGTCCAGGTGCTCATCGCGCGCCGATCCTCCACCATGGTGGTTTTCAGCGGATCGAGGCGGCTGGCGCCCCACCGACGCTCGCACGATACCAGGTCGTCGAGCGTCGCGCGGTAGGCGAAGCCGGCCGATGCCGCGGGCAAGGCGATGCGCGTCGATAGCCGGGCGAGGAAGATCCCGTTGGGCAGGAGTCGCTGCCAGCAGGCATCGGCCCAGGCATGGAAGGCCTCCTGGTCGGGAGCGAAGTGCAGGACGGCGATGCTGAGCACGGCGTCGAAATGACGGTCCAGGCCGAGCTTTGGCAGCTCCGCGCGGGTGCACGTATGGGTACCGGGCAGCCGGGCCAAGAGGCGCGTGCAGGCGGCGACCGCGTCTGGGGCCGCATCGACGGCGGTGATGGTCGCCCCCGCGTGCGCCAGCAGCGGGAGGTTCCGTCCGCTTCCGCAGCCGACGTCGAGCACCGTGGCACCGGGCGCGATGACGCCGCGCAGGACGAGGTCGAGCAGGTAGATGTCAGCTCCCTGGAGGGGCGACCAGGCGTCGGGCAGTGGCATGGATGGACTCTGCCAGCAGCGGACCGCCGGGCGATGCCCGCGTCCGCCTGGGCTGGTGGATTGCCATTGGACCGAGACGAGGTTGGCAGCTTCGAACAGCCCGAGGTGGAGTCGATGGAGACCGGGACCGTCAGGCCGTCGCCGCGCGACCCGAAGAACGACAACGGGAATTGAGCCGTGCTGGCGGGCGTGGGCGGCTCAATGCTCTCAAGGTAATGAAGAAGAAGCGGCCGCAGAGACGCAGAGGAAAGGCAAAGCAGGGGTCTTTTCACCTCTGCGCCTCTGCGGCTCTGCGGCCAAATATCTTCGCTTTATGGCACTGGCGTGGACATCCCTAGCCCCGCCCCACGAGCGGTCCCCTCCCGGATCACCCGACCCCTCCCACCCCCTCGGGCGACCCGTTGCCGAAGGCGCCGCGCTGTCCATCCTCGCAGCCCCCATGCCTGCCCCGCTCGCCGTCGATGCCTTCCTGAATGCCGTGCGTCGCCACCGCGTGCTCGACAGCGGAGCCGAGGCGCAGCTGCGTGAGGCCCTGGGGGCGACCACGCTCGCCACGCCGTTGGCGATCGATGCCTGGCTTGGCACCCAGAGCGGTCTGCCGGCCGACAGCCTCACCCGCCTGCGCCGCCTGCTGCCCAATGCCCAGATGTGGGATGACTTCCGGCCGCACCGCCCGCTCGCCCACCTCGCCACCGGTGGCATGGGCGAGATCTGGCTGGCCAGCGACGCCGCTGGCGAGGAACTGGTGGTGATCAAGACCATGCGCTCCGATCTCGCCGCGCCGGCCAGCGCGATCGAGGTCGAGGAGGATGGCACGGTGTGGCTCGATACCGGTTCCGGCGGCCCGGGCGGGGAGGCTTCGCCGGGGTCGGCGATGCAACGGCGCATCGAACGCGAATCGCGCATCACCCGTCAGCTCCAGCATCCCAACATCGTGCACTGCCGCGATCACGGCCTCGCGCGCAGCGGCAGCCTGTTCATGGTCCTCGACTACCATGGCACCGGCGACCTCTTCGATCTGATCACCACCCACGGCCGACTGTCCGAGCCGCTGGCCCTGTCGCTGGTCGAACAGGTCACCGCCGGCCTCGAAGCCAGTCACCGCCTGAATCTGGTCCACCGCGACATCAAGGCCGGCAACATCTTCCTGACCCCGGATGGCGGCGCCAAGCTCGCCGACTTCGGCTTCGCCCGTAGTACGCGCATCAACCGCACCCAGCTGACCATCGCCGGCAGCATCATCGGCAGCCCCTCGTGCATGGCTCCCGAGCAGATCGAAGGCCGCACCGATCTCGATATCCGCGCCGACCTCTACGCCCTCGGCTGCGTGTTGTTCCAGGCCATCGCCGGTACGCCACCCTTCACCGGCACGGTGCAGGACATGATGCGCGGTCACTGCTCGGTGCCGCCGCCGCCGCTGCGTTCGCTCCGGGCTGAGATCAGCGCGACCACTGCTACCATCGTCGAGCGCTGCCTGCGCAAGGATCGCGAAGCGCGCTACGCCACGCCGGCCGAACTGCGCCGCGATCTGCAGGCGGCGCTCGGCGCCCTCGGCGTGAGCGGCGGCAGCCGCGTGCCGCTGCCGCCAAAACCGGCGTCCACCGTCAGCAACCGCCTGCCGACGCAGGTCGCAACGATGCCGGCGACCACCGTGATCCTGCCCGCCGCCGCCACGGCCACCGCGACGCCGGCCACAGCCGCTGCGGTGGTCAGTACCGCACCAGCGCCAGCACCCGTCACCGCCGGCCCGGCGCTCGGCGACTGGCTGGTGCTCACCGACCACGACACCACCATCGCCCTGTTCGCCCGCCCGCGCCTGACCCTGGGCAAGCTGAAGGACGCCAGCGTCGACATCTGCCTGCGCAATTATCCCGAGGAGCAGTACCGCGCCGAGTGCATGAAGATCAGCCGCCAGCACCTGGTGATCACGGTCGACAGCACGGGAGGCTTCCTGGTCCAGGACCTGAGCAGCGCCAACGGCACCGCCCTCGACGGTCAGGCGCTGGTCGCCGGCCGGCCGGTGGGCATCGCGCCCGGTATCGACCACGTCCTGGAAGTGGCCCAGGTCATCACCTTGCGCGCCCGCGCCGTGCCCAGCCGCAGCGCCGCCAGCGGCTGCGCCGCCCTGGTCCTGGGGCGGACCAGGAACCGCCCGGAACTCGCCTATGCCCTGGTACGCGAAGAGCTCTCGCTGGGCGGCCCCGGGGCCGACCTGCTGCTGCCCGGATGTCCGCAGGGCCTGATGGTGTGGATCGGCTGGACCGGAGGTCGCTGGGCCTGGCGCAGCGCCG